>JASLRF010000102.1 GCA_030744095.1 Pirellulaceae bacterium
ATCCTCCAAATCCGATCAGCAGCGCTCAGCGATGACGATCGGCTCGTCAGACTGCTGACCAACCGCCCCGGCAGGGCCACCCTGAGACGAACCAGCTCAACCAGACAGGCCGCCTGAACTACAATTCCTGACATGCACCCCGCCTGCTGGCGCCGGCTGCCTGGTGAGCACGCCCGCTCCTGCGTGACAGCAGTTCTACCGTCGTTCGCGTGTGCCCCGAGGGGTGGGTGGTCTGGGCGGAAGCTGAAACGCGGAATCAACTGTCAGATTTTGCTACGCGATTCAGGTAATATCGGCAAACGGCATTCGTAATCCCCGCCACGATCACTGAGGCTCGTCCATCACGCATAAAGAGCAAGCCGGACACCTCGTTGGTGTCCGGCTTGTTGTGCTTGCAAATCACGCCGCACTGCTGGGCGTCGTTAGATCGTCACGGTCTTACCCGGAACTGGAATTGGGTACTTGCCGTTGTCGTCCGGTTTCACGGGCGCTTCGTCCGACATTGCCTGGAACGCATCGAAGTCGGCGAGCGTTTTCTTCGTGTTGATCGCGTCATCCCATTTGATGACTTTACCCGAATATGTCGCGTCGCGACCCAAAACCGCGGTCATGGTGCTCTTGGCGCCATAGTCGGCTTCGTTGGGACGTTCACCTTTCCGAAGTGCCGCGAAGAGGTCGTAATGCTCTTCTTGGTGACCACCGCCGCCACCCTTGCCATAGGCCCAGATTTTGTCGCCTTTCGCGTCGAAGATCTCGCCGCTCAGATTGGCGGAACCTTTGGTGCCGTGAACGTGTTCGGAAACGTTGTTCCAGCAACCCTTGATGTGACGGCACTGGCTGATCATTTTCGCGCCATTCTCGTACGTGTACTCGCAGAAATGGTGGTCGAAGATTTGGCCATGGTCAGCGCCGTTACGGACTTCGCGACCGCCCATGCCATTGCATGAAACGGGATAGGCCTGTAATAGCCAATTGCTGACGTCCAGATTGTGGATGTGTTGTTCGTTAATGTGATCGCCACACAGCCAATTGAAGTAATACCAGTTTCGCATCTGATACTCGAGTTCAGATTGTTGATCGTTGCGGGGTCTCACCCACACGCCACCACCATTCCAATAGACTCGTGTGGTGACGATGTCGCCAATTGCACCGTCCCAGATGCGGTTGATCGTCTCGATGTAGCGCTTTTCGTGGTGCCGTTGCAATCCGATTGCACATGCCAGGTCCTTCGACTTGATCATCTCGTTTGCAGCCAGAACTCGGCGAACACCAGCGGCGTCTGTACCGAGCGGTTTTTCGGCAAAGATATGCTTGCCGGCTTTCGCCGCGGCCTCGATATGCACTGGACGAAAGCCGGGCGACGTGGCCAGGATCACCAGGTCAATGTCGCATTCAAGCACCTGCTTGTAGGCGTCAAACCCTACGAACTGCCGATCTTTCGGTACATCCACATGGGCACCATGAGCACCTTTGATCGACCGATAAGAGCCCTGCAGACGATCGGCAAACGCATCAGCCATAGCCACCAGCTTAACTTCACCGTTGGGCTGGATATCGGTCTTCTTCATCGTGTTTAAGGCTTGCGTCGCAGCGCCTGTACCGCGACCGCCGCAACCAACCAGACCGATCTTAATCGTATCACTACCAAACGAATGTGCGGCGCGGGCAATATTCAGGGAACCGCCGACGACCGTACTGCCAGCCGCCACAAGCAATGACGACTTCTTCAGAAAATCGCGTCGCGACGATCCTGCGTCGGTCTTGTCCTGTTTCTTTTTAGTCATCCTGGTCATCTCCTTCAAAGCAAACCGTGTGTATTTCCGATTGGGTCGTTGTTTCTTGCTCTTTAGCATACCCGCAGAACGAGATAGGTTCAATCAACCGACATCGACCAGTCGAGGGGGAAACGCGTACAGTTCTGGTTTAAGAAGGCCGACTGGCTGGAACTTCGCGAGCCCGTTCGCTTCGAGATCCTTGCCCAACAGAGTAACGACCGACTACGCTGGAGGCAGGTCGTGTCATCCGCCATCTGTCTTGTTTGGCCCAAAAACGACGGAGTTTTCGTTGCCATGTCAGCGTCCTTTAATCTTGGTGCCTTGTTTCTGCTGGTAGCCGCCGGAGTGGGCGAACCGCAGCTCGAGCGATTTCAGGACGCTAGGGTCCACATGGGGACTTCGTTTCAGATTGTCGTGTATGCCGCCAACGAGTCGGAGGCCGCGGCCGCATTTGAGCGTGCTTTCTCGCGAATTGCTGCATTGGATGACCTGCTCAGCGATTACAAACCGGAGTCGGAGGTGAGTCGATTGAGCGCGGCATCGCCCACGCAGCGTACCGTGGACATCGATCTGTTTGCTGTCTTAGCGCGTGCGCAGCATTTCAGTCGACTGACCGACGGCGCATTTGACATAACTGTGGGGCCGCTCACCAAGTTGTGGAGACGTGCGCGGCGGCGAAAGCAGTTGCCTGATCACGCGCTGTTGGCGGAGGCCAGGCAAGCCGTCGGATACTTGTTCATGAAGCTGACAAACGACGAGCGTACGGTGGAATTGACTCGTCCAAACATGCGACTGGACTTGGGAGGAATCGCCAAAGGCTACGCGGCGGACCAGGCAAAAGAAGCGATGCGACGACTGGGGGTGACGCGTGTCCTGATTAATGCAGGCGGAGACGTTGTGACAGGCGATCCGCCGCCAGGGCAACCGGGGTGGCGCGTGGGTGTTGCGCCTTTGGACACGAGAAAACCACCGAGCCAAGTCTTGCTGGTCCAGAATGTGGCTGTAGCGACGTCGGGCGACGCCTGGCAGTTTGTAGAATTGAACGGAAAACGCTATTCGCACATCATTGATCCACTGACCGGCCTGGGTTTGACCGATCGCAGTAGCGTTACCGTGATCGCACGAGACGGCACGACAGCGGATGCACTTGCCTCGGCGCTTAGCGTGATGGGCGTCGAACGGGGAATGCCGTTCATTAACGCGTTGCCCAATGTCGAAGCCATTATGGTCCGAATCGAAAACGGGCAGGCCAAAAGCCACACTTCAAAGTGGGGAGGCAACTAACCGTGTCATCTGCCTGTTGCATGGTGAGACGCGCGATATCAGAATGAAGTTCAAACACAATCAAGAGAAACAGCTCAAAAGGAAAACAAAATCATGAAGTCTTGCCAAGTTGCATCGGTCGCGTTACTCATGTTTCTGTTGGCCGACGTCACTGTGGCTGCGGACAAGCCCGAGTGGATTCAGCTGTTTAACGGTAAGGATCTCCAGGGGTGGACTCCCAAGATTACCAAACATGAGGTCGGTGAGAACTTTGGTAAGACGTTTCGGGTCGTCGACGGATTGCTGACCGTTGGCTACGACAAATACGAACAGTTCGACGAACAATTCGGGCACCTGTTCTACGACAAGGAGTTTTCGAACTACCATATGCGATTGGAATATCGGTTCATCGGCAATCAGGTCTCCGGTGGGCCAGGTTGGGCAATCCGCAACAGCGGCATCATGGTGCACGGGCAGTCGCCGCAATCCATGGCAAAGGATCAAAAGTTTCCTGTCTCGATTGAAGTGCAGCTCCTGGGCGGCAATGGCGTCGATAATCGCAATACTGGTAATCTTTGCACACCGGGGACTAATGTTGTGATGGACGGGAAGCTGGTTACACGACATTGCACTAAATCGAAATCAAAGACGTATCACGGTGACCAGTGGGTCAGGTCTGAGATCGAGGTTCGCGGCAATCAAGTCATCAAGCACATCATCAACGGCGAAGTGGTTCTGTCTTACGAACAGCCGCAGCTGGACAGGCGTGACAAGGATGCAAGAAAACTGATTCGTGACGGTGAACTCATGCTGTCAGGTGGCACGATTTCGCTGCAGTCAGAGAGTCATCCAGTGCAGTTCCGCAAGATCGAACTGATGCAGCTGAGCGACTGATTCTTCTGGTGCACCAGGGAAGATGAGTTTTTAGGGGGGTTCCTGCCGAGTGTGCACAATTGGTTCGTCCGACCATTCAACTGAGACGCGCCGCCGATTATAATCGGACCGTCCTTCCCCAGTGATCGCGCGATTGCCGGACCGACGCCACGCCCTTTCTTCGGAGACACTGTTACCGATGACAATCAACACAACGAGATTATTGCTATCAGCTTTGGCCTTCGGGCTGTTGATGACTGCGATGCCGATCCAAGCCGTGGAATTGAATTCACTTTCCGATGGCGAACAGCGCGCGGGATGGAAACTTCTATTCGATGGCAAGACAACCGAAGGCTGGCGTAACTTCGCCAAGGATGGGATTTCTGACGGCTGGAAGGTTGTCGACGGAGCCTTGACGCGTGCCGCTGGTGGCGCCGGCGACATCGTCACGATGGACAAGTACGACAGTTTCGAATTGTCGATCGAGTTTAATATCTCCAAGAGTGGTAACAGCGGAATCATGTTCCACGTGGACGAAAGCGACAGACGCGCGCCCTACTTCACGGGGCCGGAAATTCAAATTCAAGACAACGTTGATGGACACGATCCACAAAAATGTGGTTGGCTCTATCAGTTGTATCCGGCACAGGTTGATGCCACCAAACCGGCCGGCCAATGGAACCACCTACGGATTCGGATTACACCGGACGAGTGCTCGACGTATATGAACGGCGTCCGCTACGCCCGTTATAAGAAAGGCAGCGACGACTGGGACCGCCGTGTCGCCAAGAGCAAGTTTTCCAAATGGGAGAAATTCGGAAAGGCCACTAACGGTTACATTTGTTTGCAGGATCACGGCAATCAGGTTGCCTATCGCAACATTAAGGTCCGCAGACTTACCGGTCAGAACGACCAGCTCGATCCAGTTGACGGCACGCTGGCATTTAGACCGGCAGTCGCTTTCCCAGATCTGAAATGGAGTGGGTGGAAACCGGTTAATGCGGCAGGCAAGGCCGAACCGTTGCGACCGATTGTTCTGACGCACGCAGGTGACGGTAGCGATCGCGTATTCGTCGCCACCCAGCGCGGCGTGATTCACGTATTTGAAAACGATCAGAAAGCCACGAAGACCAAGGTTTTTTTGGATCTTTCAAAGAAAGTGAAGTACAGCGATAAGCAGAACGAGGAGGGATTCTTGGGGCTGGCTTTTCATCCGAACTACAAAGAGAACGGTCAATTCTTTGTGTATTACACGCCGAGCAACCGGTCGCAAGTGGCCGTGATCGATCGATACCATGTCTCCGCCAGTGATGCCGATCAAGCCGATCCCAAATCTGTGGAGGAGGTCATGGCGATCGAGCAACCATATTGGAATCACAATGGTGGTTCGATCGCTTTTGGTCCCGACGGCAAGATGTACATCGGCCTGGGCGATGGTGGAGCAGGCAATGACCCACACGGCAATGGTCAAAACAAAGGGACGCTGCTGGGGTCCATTTTGCGAATCGATGTCGATCACAAGTCCGACGGAAAGAACTACGCAATTCCCAAGGACAACCCATTGGTCGGCGATTCGAAAGCCAAGGGCGAGATTTGGGCTCAAGGGCTTCGAAATGTGTGGCGGCTTGGATTCGATCGGCAAACTGGTGATCTCTGGGTCTCTGATGTTGGTCAAGACACGTGGGAGGAGATCAACATTGTCACCCGAGGCGGGAATTACGGCTGGAATCTCCGCGAAGGAAACGCCATGTTTGGTGTCAACGGGAGCGGCCCAAATTCCAGGCTGACTGATCCGATCTGGGTCTACGATCACGAAGTTGGCAAATCGATTACTGGCGGATATGTGTATCGCGGCAAGCGGGTTCCTGGACTAGAAGGAGCGTATTTGTACGCGGACTACATTACCGGCCGCTTGTGGGCCTTGCGGTACGATCACGAGAAAAAGGCCGTCATTTCGAATCACGCCTTACAGAGCGACGGACAGGCCGTCATCTCCTTCGGCGAAGCGGAAGACGGTGAAGTCTATTTTATGGTCGTTGACAGTGCCGGTCGTGGCATCCATCGTTTCGTGCCAGCGAAGTAACGGAGGTAACAGAGTCTGCAGATTATTGGCATTCTAACCCCTTACCTGGAGCCCGTGATTGCTCTATCGTTGCGGTTGGTCTCGGAGTCGACGGGATGGCCGCTGGTCGTGCAAATGACGAGAGGAAAGTCCGGGCACCGCAGGACAGGGTGGTCGGTAACACCGACCGGCCGTGAGGTCAGGGAAAGTGCAACAGAAAGTACACCGCCGATGGCCGTCCCGAGTTCGCTTGGAACGGAACAGGCAAGGGTGAAATGGTGCGGTAAGAGCGCACCGGCAGCTGAGGTGACTCGGCTGGCCCGGTAAACCCCACCCGGTGCAAGGCCAAACAGAGGGCAAGCGTGGCTTCGGCCCCGCTGCGGTCCGGTCCGGCCCGTTATCGACTCTCGGGTAGGCTGCATGATGTGTCGAGCAATCGGCACACTAGATAAATGGTCATCGCGTGCCGCGAGATTTGCGGTACGGACAGAACCCGGCTTATGAGTCGACTCCGAGCCATTTTTTTGCGGTCGATTCGAACTTACACCCCCCCTCCTGTGGATACAGGTGCGGCAATAAGACCGCAGCTTCCGTGCCGCGGTGTCAGGAATCTGTCGCAGACCGTCTGCGAATCAGTCGGATGGAACGAGTTCGTTGTCGATCACCTGGAGTAGCTTGGAGATGCACAGCTGATTCATGCTCGTCCGACGATCGTGCGCCTCGGCACGGAGAGATTCGTGCAAGCTCTTGGGAAGGCGAACGGTGATGACTCGCGTAGGTTCGTTGCTTTCAGTTTGGTTCTTCGATCGTTCTCGCAGCTTGGCGACCATTTGCTGGATCTCTGTATACGTATCTCCTTGCTCGAATGCATTCAGATCTTTCGGATGCTGGAATGTCTTGCGGACGACTCCGTCGACACCCAGGAACTCGCGGAAGAATGTCACCC
>JASLRF010000103.1 GCA_030744095.1 Pirellulaceae bacterium
GAAATCCAGCACGTTCACTAAGCTTAACGATCCAACGATGCCCTGATCCTCAGTCATTCCGCGCTGTAGGTCCCGCACGCTTTCCAGCAAGTCGTCGAGCTCCTTTCCGTACAACTTCGGCACATCAATCAAGACGTCGACGGTCTCGGTCGTTTCTATGCGATCAATGATGAAGTGGTAAGACTCGACGATCGGACTCGAATGGCGGAAGTTCTCGTCGAAATCCGTGGCGACTTCCAACTTGAAAATGCCAACCGAAGTTAGCGCAAGTAACCCGATCCCGATCCCCGTAACGCGCCACGGGTGTCGCTCAACGGCTGCGACGACGTGGTTCAGAGAAGCTGCTACGTATCGTTCGCCCGGTGCCCGGGCCGGATCTGTGCCGTATCGGCCGAGCAACACGCCGGCGGGCAGAAGCCCCATTGCCGCTACAAAGACCAGCGACGCCCCCAGCGTCATCATGCCGCCAAAACTGCCGACGGGTGCGACCCGGCTGGCGAGCAACGAACTGAAGCCGACCGCGGTCGTCAGACACGTCCAGAAAACAGCCGGTCCGATGTGGATCAGCGTTCGGCGCAGAGCTTCACGCGGTTCATACGCCGCCCTTTCTTCCCGGAAGCGAATTGTGACGTGGACGACGGTGGCTGTTCCGATGACCGTCACCAATGCGACCAGTGGCGAGCTGACCATGCTCAGCCGCATGCCACCGATCACCAACATCGCTTTCGTCCAGACAAGCGTCAGATGCACGACACCCAGCGGTAACAGAATCCAACGAAGATTTCGGAACAAGACTGCAATGACCACCGCCAGTACAAAGCTTGATACGAATCCCAAGGTGCGACCGTCTTGTTCGAGATGCTTGTATACATCGTTGACGAGCACTGGTCCTCCCGCCAGCACCGCGGGTGGTTCATGCGCATCGCACAACGCTCGAATCTGCTCAATCGTCTTGTCGCGCGACGCGATGTCCGCTGCGTCTGATGCAAATCGAAGCAAGAGAACTGTCGTTTGCCCATCCTCTGAGAGGAGCCGCCCACGATACAGATCGCAGCTCACCAGTTCGGCACCAAGTTCGCTCGGAGTGATTGTCCTTTTTTCCAAATGCTCGCGCAACGTCAAAGAACTGAGCGGTGTTCCCGGCAGCCTTACGTGTGCAAGGCTGAACACACTGTCGATGCCCGCCAGGCGTTGAAGCCTGGTCTCGAGGCGCTCCAGTCGCAGCAGGCCGGCCATAGTCAGCAATTGGGGGTCGGTGTAAGCAACAACGCCGGTCTCCGCGCCACCAAACAGTTCCTTGCCTTCCAGGTAGCTGACCAGGCGTGGATCACCTTCGTTGAAGAGCCCTTCGAGACTTCGGTCAAACTCCAAACGCAGAGAAGGCTTGATGGCGAGTGCGGCCAGAATGCAACAAACCACCAACAGCAAGACACGCAGCCGCAGCACACAATCAACCGCCCAAACCAACAGCGCTGGCGCATCGTCGATTTTCGCGAGCTTGACTTTACGATATTGGATGAACGTGTTCTCCGCTACGGAATCGGTTCGAACTCGACCCACCGTGTGCGGACGCGCCGACCGGTAGCGAGTTGCCACCGGCCTTTCCGATCAAAGACATGCGATTCGATGTGTTCGCCGCTGGTGTCACTCCAATCGTAAGTGACTTTGACCGGATCCGGCTTACCAGCTTTCAGGATCAGATGCGCCTCGGCACGAAGGTTGCGTTTGCCACCATCGTTGTGAAAGCGAATGAGCATCGGCTTACCGGCCGCGGACTCGATGGCGCGCGAACCGTAACAAAAGCTCTGTGACCAGAAATCGTTGGGCTCGTCGCCACGTCTTGGGATTGACCAGTCTCTGACGAGCGGCAACCACTGTTCACCGGAGTCAAGGCTGTATTCGATCTGGTATTGAATTGCCGGATCGGGCGGACTGCTTGATGCCACGTGCGCGGCGGCGTGGAGACCGATGACTGGTTTGTTCGGCGTTGCTGTTAGCGTCACGGACTTTCCGCCAAACGCACCAGCGGTGACAAACGTCTTTGCCAAATCCAGTTCTGGTCCCATCGAGAGAATTGCCTTTCCCGAGGCTTCGAAGCGGATCGTCGTCCCACCGTCCTTGAGCCTCGGCAGAACCGCAACGTTGGCCTGGCAGACGGTCCGAATTTCCAGGCTGGCATCCACCAACTGCCGAGCGTTGGCCCCGAGGCGAAGCCAATACTGCGAACGGCCTTTGACGTAGTCCGTCAGATCGAGGCCGTCCATAAACTCCTGCGACACCGACCAGGTTCGACCGGCATTGAGCGAAATTGCGACGGTGCAAGCCAATCTGCCTCGCAGGACGAGTCCGTTGCGGCAGCCCATTTCGTAGATCCCCCAAGCGTCGTCGCTGGGCGGGGTCGCGCCGATGATGTAGGGGGTGCGGAAATCAAATATGACGTGATCCTCGCCCTCCGCAACAATGCCTTCGCGATAGTCCGCCGTGGTGAAGTCCGGCCGATACACGTATTGCACGTTCGCAAAGCGAACCTGACCATTCTGATGCGAAGTCCCGTTCCTCGAACCGTGCATCTGTTCCGGCTGATTGACCCAAGTTCGCGAGCGTTCCGGACCTGGAATTTTCCCCGTGTTGTAATTGCGCCCCCAGAAAACGAATGTCTTCCCATCGCTAAGACCAGGTTCGAAGTAGCGTCGCATCCGCTCGCCGCGTCTCAGATGGACCATCGGCGGTGGCCCGGCGTAACCCGCGAGGTACTCGGCGACCGCATATTTTCGATAGGAATTTCCGTCTCCCGGGTGCAGACCGCAAACGAGCCAACCTCGCTGCTTTTCCGGTTTGTAACCACGATCGATCCAGCGATCGACGTCATTCTGCAACTCGCCGAGCCCCAGTAGTCGCTGGCCGGAGTCATTGAAAATCACGGTCGACAAATCGTGATCAAGCAACGCCCATTTGCCCTCGCCGTAGGCACCTCCTTGCAGGAACACCTCAAATGCGTTGTGCCCGGCAGCGCCGACTCCGCGGCCTCGGCCATGCCCTAGCAGATACTCCAACTCGGCTGTCCACTGTGAATGCGTCGTGCCACAGAGGCCGAAACCGTAGCCGAAGAGTCCATTCCAATATTCACGTAGCCGCATATCCCTGCCCTGCCTGAGTCCTTCGCCCCAAAGATCACGACGACCTGCTTCTCCGTGCCAATAATGCGTGTTACGCCAGAACCAGGAGGCGAGCGCTTTCTGCTCGTCGGAATCGACGCGAGTGCCAGTGGCCTGTTCGTACGTCGCGGCTTGCGTCTCGAAAAGACGATCGAAAGTTGAGAAGGCAAGCTCGCCAGGATACGACGGATGGTCAGTGCGGATTTGCGGATCGCCCACATCGGCAAGAACTGGCGCAGCGGACCCTAAGGCAACGAAGATGGCGAGTTTCTTGATGTTGTTCATTGGGTGGTGCCTGTCTATCCAGCTGGACGGTGCCGGGAGTCTTCTTCGGTTGACGTCCTCCAAACCAAAGAACAAACTTTGGCTGAAAAGACTCCCGACCCCTTGCTAGCCCAAGCCATAACGATTCAGTATTACGGCTCCTCACTCGCGTGGGAGAATGTGCGGACAATCCTCGAGATGCTGCCTTGGCGATCCTTGATCGAAACGGAGATCGACGGCGCGCCGGGCAGTTCAATCAATTGTGTTAATGGTAGCTCGTAGACGCCTTCGTAGATCTTCTGAAAGTGTGGTGCCAGGTTCTCGCCGGCAGGGACGCCGTTGACATCAAAGTCGCATGTCACAACGAAGCTATCGAAATCGACGCCGGAATAATAGTCGTCGACGCCAATCAGGATTCGACTTAATTTCGAGTTCGCGCCTCGCTTCGGTTCTGTGATTGTTAGCGTGGGACGTTTATCGTCGCCAGCCCACCCAAAGCCGCTCCGATCGGGGTTCGACGGGTCGTAATCGAAATCAATCGGGCAACCAAGATCGATCCATCGCACGATCGTGCGACGGTCTCGATCGGAAAGTGGTTCCACCTTGCCGGCCTCGATCGCTGTGGGGGGCGGCATTCGGCTGCCGCGAAAGTCCAAATCGGATCGGTCGCGGTTGGACTGTGTATTTTGCAGTGGTTCTCCAGCCAATTCCAGAGTCTGGGGATCGCCGGGATCGCGAGCAGTTGGAAAGTCGTCGTTTGACCAGCCATCCAGCCGCTGGCCATAGAGCTTCCAGACCAGCAAACTGCGGCGTGATTGGAACTTGCGAATGTAACGCGATGCATTGGTTTGCCGCCAAGTGCCGTTGTGGATCACCGGCTTGTGGCCGAACTGCGCGCGTGTGTCCGCGGCCAGGCGATAATAACTGCCGGGCCACTTACCTTGATTTGGAACCTTCACAAGCTCGCCATCAGCGTCCAGGTTCAGATTCCCCGCCGGCTGCTTGCCCTCTTTTGCCGTGTGGCAGGCGACACAGCTTCTTCGAAGGATCGGCTGGACGTCGCGTGCGTATTCGACATTTACCACGGCGCTCGATTGATAACGCAAGCCGGTGGCGTCAGCCGTATCCCACTGCCGCGCGGATTCGTCATGGTTCTTGGCGGTTAGCAGCGGCGTGTGCTGTGTGAGATCGAAGACTTTGTAGTCACTCTGTGCGGCAATGGTGTCGGCAAACCGTGTCGGCTGTTGGCTATGAGCGTGGCAACCACCGCAGTCGTGGCGGACTTCGCCGGGCCGAAGCTGGTGCCACGTTTGCGCCATGTTCAGTACCATTCCGTTCTTGTCGAGTGTCTGGAATGAAAACGCTGTGTCTGCGGGGATCTTCGCCAGAAAACTCGTGTCTGGATTTCCGTCGGAATCGGTCGGCTGCCGGCCTGCTTCGTCGAATTTACGCACAGGAATTTCGCCCAGGATCCGCAGCCGCTCCTGCGCATGGCTGAAGAACAGGCGGCCGCTGTTTTGGCCACGATGACGATCCGTGGTTGGCTCCATCGCCAGAATTCGAACGGCGTGAATTTCGCCGTTGTCATAAACCCCGGCCTCGGCTCCTTGGTTGAACCAATTCAGGGAAGCTCCGTTTTGCGAGGTATTGAAGGGATCGAGCCCACGGAAACCGTTGCGATCGCGGTTGGCGACGAAAGTCGCCGTGACACGTCCATCGGGTACCCCGCCTTCCGGATAGCTCTCGCGTTTATAGAAGCTGGACGTGCCCACCAGGCCGAACGGTGTGCCAGCCGGCAAGTGCGGCGACAGCGAACCATCGTTAGCCAGCGGCGCGATGGTGGCTGGTTCTTTGACTCCATAGATACGCTCGTAAGAAACCACCGCACGCGGCCACTGTTCGTTGTACCGGGCATCGTTCTTGATCAGCCGCATCTGGTCCGGGCTGTCGATCGGATCGCCGTTCTTAAGCAGATACAATCCACCATCGATCGCTGGCTTCTTCAAACCGTTTTGATGGTTCCCCGGCCCTGGTGAATAAACGGTCAGCAGATGATTGTCCGGCGCGGCCGACGGATGCGTGAACTTACCAACACGTGGCGAGTCGTTTTTTCCTAACACCGAAGCGTCGGCCGGCCCTTCGCCGTTGTTGGCAAAGCGCGTCAGCGATGTGAGACCAAATGGACTGAACGGCAAGCGATATAGTTTCGGTTTGCTGTTGTAATGTCGGCCAAATCGCGCAGGCGGATTTCGCGGATCGCCACGCCATCCTGGACCGAATCTGGAATATCCTTCCGGCACCGAGGGAGGCAATTTGAAGTAAGCGCCGAAGCCGCTGTTGTTCTGATTGTAATACTCTTCGGCGATGATCGAACCGTCCGACAGCTGCGTTTGAAAGTGAAATGCGTTTGGGGCGCCGCCCGTGTCGAAGGCGCTGATTACCGGACTCCACTTCGTGCCATCGGGGTTGATGCTCCACAGTCCCCAGAGAATGCTACTCCGCAAAGCCTGCGATTCCATCGAACTGAAGATGATCCGTCCATCTTTGAGCACTACCGGATGCAACGCCATGCCGATATTCAAATGGCCGATGCACTCGACGTTGCTACCATCGTCATCCATCACGAACAGCTGCAAGGTCGGACCGTTATGCTTGGGCGGCCTGAAGGCATCGCGGTTGCTGGTAAAAACAATCCGGCCCCCCGGCAACGGGTAGGCCCCCATGTTAAAGACACCGTAGTCGAGATGCGTTTTACCGTCTTCGCGCGTCACAAAGTCGCTCGACCAATCTGCCGCGCCAGTATTCGGTGTGAATCGCTGCTGTGTGAGCCGGACGATCTTGCGCGTCTCGAGATGGATCTTGTAGATATCGGCCCCGGCCTTGGGAAACTTGCCAGCCCAGTTGATCGTCATGTCGTGAATGTGCGAATAAAACACCCACTGGCCGTCCAGCGAAACGACCGGATCGACGACCGATCCCATTCCGCCTTCCACCAGAACTTCCTCGCGACCGTCCGGTTGCAACAGCATCAAATCGCCGCCCGGGTCCATCGCAACGGGTTGGGCAATCTCTGCCCATTTCGAACCGACGTCGTCTCCCTTGCGAGGAACACGTACGTAGACGATTCTGTAGTCGAACGCGACCGACAGGTCACTCGAAATGTGCGGCACATCCAGGCCAATCGGATCGGGATAGCGTCGGTCGGCTTCTCCACCGTCGAGGGCGAGCCCGCCGCCAAAAACGCAGGCCATCGTCCAGAAAAGTGTTCGCTGAAACATCAGAATCTCTCCTCGCCGGCAGGATACCAAGCATCAGGATGCGCTCGCGGGATTTCCTCGTCAAGCTCTGCTCCGCTCAGCACTCGAGAAGGGGTCCACAAGTGGCGTTAGCTGGAGCTTGGAAACGTGGTTAAAGAGTTAAGATCCAGTCATCTCTCCCGCTGAAGGTCGTGCAGCTTTCAAATCTTTCTCGCTTCTAGAGTCAAGATCCAGTTACCTCTCCCCCTGCAGACTTCTTCGCTTCTAAGCCTCTCTTGCCTTAAGAGTTAAGATCATGTCACCTCTCCCGGAGGGCTCATCGTACCACACAAGTCATGGATCGGCGGCGGCATTGCCAGCAGCGGTGGCGTTAATGGCGAGGTAGACGCGGGCGGGCGGGGTGCGAATGATTAGCGGAGCTGCTTTTCGTTCGAGGGACTG
>JASLRF010000104.1 GCA_030744095.1 Pirellulaceae bacterium
GGGTATCAATGCAAACACAGGGGGACCTCCTTGTCCTTCGCGTGAGCGTCTCCGACGCTCGATTTGGTGAATTGAGCAACGCGAAGTTTACAGGGAACCCCCTGGCTTTTTCATGGTCAATAATTGCGAAAGTTCAGATAGGGAACGTGCCCGTATTTGGTACGCTCCCCGACCAACCTGCGGTCGGTGCCCGTCGCTCGCGAAACATGCGCGTATCGAGCGAGCATGTGCCAAAGCCAGACTCTTAACACAGCCGTGTGCGAATGGGTGGTCGCCAAGCAGGCAACGCGATCTTATACTGAGCCGCCGAGCCAGAATACCGACTAGGCTGGTATTTCTGGCGAGCAAACCAGCAGCGCTGAAGCACTCTCTGTTTGTCCTCACGAAAGGAAGCACGATGGCATCGGTCGAAACGGAACGTGTGTTGGTTGTCCCCACCGAAGTCTTTCACGGCATCGGTCATTTTCAGGGCCTCACAACGGAAGTTGCCAGATACCTGGACGAACTGCTCAGTCCGGAACACACCAGCTATCGAGCTCGGTCTGAAATGGAAGAGGATCCGAGTTTCAAGCAGCTGATTCCATACGTCATTTTCCGGTACACCTCCCCAGACGGCGCGGTTTCCGTGTTTCAGTACACGCGAGGCAAGGGCCAGGGTGAGCAGCGGTTGCACCACAAGCGCAGTGTTGGCATTGGCGGACACATTTCGTCTGACGACGCCACCAGTGACACCGACCTTGATCCCTATCGCGAAGGGATGCAACGCGAGCTATCCGAAGAGGTCATTATCCATACCCCGTATCGGGACCAGTTGGTTGGCATGTTGAACGACGACGAAACGGAAGTCGGCAAAGTGCATTTGGGCATTGTGCACATTTTTGACGTCGAATCGCCACAAGTTTCGCCGCGTGAAGACGAAATCGTTGATTCCGGTTTCGAGCCGGTTGAGCGGCTTTTGGCCGATTTGGCTGGTTTCGAGACCTGGTCCGCGATTTGCCTGGAGGCGTTGTTCGGTCAACAATAGTCGCATGGTTGCGATCCCGGTCTACATGGATAACCACGCCACCACGCGCGTTGACCCGCGCGTTGTTGAGGCTATGTTGCCGTTCTTTACGGAAACTTACGGCAACATGGGCAGTACCAGTCACAGCTTCGGCTGGGATGCAGCCGAAGCTGTCGATGCCGCACGCAATTCTATCGCAACGTCGATCGGATGTTCGCCCAGAGAACTCGTCTTCACCAGCGGTGCCACCGAGAGCAACAATTTGGCGCTGCGGGGAATTGCCCACCGAAACCGCCGGACGGGTGGTCACTTGATCAGTGTCACGACGGAGCACAAGGCGATCCTGGACCCGCTCCAGCGGCTCGGGCGGCGCGGCTGCGACGTGACCCTGATTGGTGTCAAACAAGCGGGAGCCACAGATGCGGGGCGCGTGGATATTCAACGCATCCTCGATGCCCTCACCGACAACACCCTGTTGGTGTCTGTCATGCTGGCCAACAACGAGATCGGCGTGATCCAACAGTTGGCAGAGCTTGGGCAAGAATGCCAGTCGCGAGGTGTGCTGCTGCTTACGGATGCAACCCAAGCGGTCGGCCGAATCCCGGTCAATGTCGATGAACTGCATGTAGATCTGATGAGCTTTTCGGCGCACAAGATGTATGGGCCCAAAGGCGTCGGGGCACTGTACGTCCGTCGTCGCTCACCCAGAATCAAGATCGACCCGCAAATCGATGGCGGTGGACAGGAAGGTGGCCGTCGAAGCGGCACGCTGAATGTCTCTGGGATCGTTGGATTGGCCCATGCACTGACCTACTGTCAGGCCGAAATGAACGACGAAATGACACGGCTCGCAACATTGCGGAATCGACTTTACACCGGTCTGATGGCAGGCATCGACGACGTGAGTTTGAATGGCCCGGTGTTGGATGACCTAGCGCTGCGTTTGCCCGGAAACTTGAACTGTAGTTTTTCGTTTGTCGATGGCGAAGCGCTGATGATGAGTATGCGAGATCTGGCCGTTTCCAGCGGAAGCGCGTGCACTTCGGCTAATCCAGAACCGAGTCACGTGTTGCGTGCGTTGGGCCTGAATGACGACCAGACGCGCGCCAGTCTACGGTTTGGCTTGGGGCGATTCACGACCGAAGAAGAGGTTGATTTTGCCGTGGAAACCGTCACTGAGGCAGTCCAACGTCTCAGAAGGATGAGCAGCCTGGCAAAATAGGACATATGCGATCATCGCCCCACCCAGCACGCGGATCACCGTAATCGACCGACTGCCTCACGATTCGACCGGTTTTTTGCGAGATTCAAGACATTTTTGGCCAGGGGACAGCCCCTCCCGGAACAGGGATTGCTCCTCACAACTGGCCGTTCAGTTTAGGAAAGTGACACGAATTGCAGGCAATGGGAAAGACCGCGGCTCGCGAAGCGAAGGCCGAGTAGGTGGGAAGCAACCGGTAGAAACGGGAG
>JASLRF010000105.1 GCA_030744095.1 Pirellulaceae bacterium
ACTGTTGTTCCAACTGCGCAGACTGCTCAGCAATCAACGCTCGTAGCTCGTCAATGATCCTGTCCCTACTGTCCATCCGCGAACAGTAGCAATTTTGCTAAACTAACGATGTACCAATTCTTTACCGTGAACGGTTACCCATCGAGTTAAGTTCCTGCTTATTTATATAGCCTAGCTTCTCCGCAAAAGGCATGAAAATCGCATTGGCAACAATCGCCCCGTAAAGCGTTGTAATCAGTGCAACCGCCATACCGGCTCCGATACTGGAGGGGTCGGACATGTTGCTCAACATCATGATCAGCCCCATCAGGGTTCCGATCATGCCAAATGCAGGAGCAAACCGGCCAAGTTGATCCATAATGCCCTTACCGGTCTGATGGCGTGTCGCAATCGCATCGACTTCCGTTCGCATAATGTCTTCGATGATTTCCGGTCGAGTTCCATCAACGGCCATTTGGATGCCCAACTTGACGAAGGCATTGGTGACTTCATCCATCCGGCTTTCTAGGGCCAACAAACCGTCTCGCCGTGCCGTTTCCGCCAGACTGACTAGTTGCGCGATCACGCCTTTGACGTCAGCTGGCTTGTTCATCAAGACCTTCAGCATGACGGCCGGCGTGCCGAGCATATTCGACAGTGGAAAGCACATCATGACCGCAGCTGTGGCACCGCCGATGACGACTAGCGCGGAAGGGAGGTCCATGAATGCGGTCATCGGTGCCGACCCCATCATCATGGAGCCAATGATGAGGCCAAAGGCGAGAATTAGTCCTACGACGCTGGATATATCCATAACTAGAAAGCTTGTATCAGGTTATTCTTTATCAAGTTTTCAGCGACCGGCACCGACCGCAGGTTGGTCGGGGCGCGGGTCACTGCAGTCGAGCGAGCGATCGCATCGGTCTGAGGCACAGCCTCGCTAGTCAGTTGCCCGCACATTCACACGGTAGCCCGATTTTCTGGACAGGGCTTGGGATAGAGATTCTTGGTTTGTTGGTACGTAACAGCCCGCTCGACAACTTCATCCATAGTCTCGGTCACCACCAGACGCTCGCCACTAGTCAACGTCACAAATGTGTCAGGCCGCGACTCGACATAGCGGATCAATTCCGCATTCAACACGAATCTTTCGCCGTCTAGTCGGGTTAGTTTGATCATGACGCTTATCGTGCGCAGCTGGATGGCCAGCATGCCCGGAAAGTCACCTAAGAAGGATAGAACAGGAAGTTCGCCAAGTTGCCGGGAAAACCACTTTTGCGGCTGCCATTGACTGGGAATCCTGCGACTGGGAATCCTGCATTCTTCTGTACGATGTCGATCATTGAGTTCTCGCACGGCGCTATCGACGCAGATTCAGGAGTTCATCAAGGAGCTGTTGTGCCGCCGTTATCACACGAGAGTTTCCGCGATATTGCGTGGTCGCGAGAATCAGCTCGATTAGATTAGCACCGATGTCAGTATTTGAGAGTTCGACTGCGCCGGCAATCATGCTCGCAGTGCCGTTTTCGCCCGGATTACCCTCGACGGCCAACCCCGAGTTGGCCCCCGGAGTGAACAAGTTCTGACCTTGCTGCTCGAGTCCGGCAGGATTGGCAAACCGCGCCAACCGCACCTGTCCCAACGTACGGGACACACCATTACTAAACGCCCCCCGCACGACGCCGTCTTCGCCGATCGAGAAGTTCGTTAGAGTGCCCGGCGAAGAACCATCCTGTCGCGCTGCCGCGAGTGAGGCACTTTCGGCTTCCAAGCCACTGACTGTGGAAAAATCCAGATCGAAGTTCAAAGGCGAAGAGGAAGGAATGGAGACCCGATCGATTGAGATCTGCGAGTTCGATGCCGAGAGATAATTGCCCTCTCCGTCAAACCGTATGAGCCCCGTCCCAACCGTGATCGCCCCACCACTGACTGGGTCGTTATCCGAGGAGTCGGCAAACCAGCGGTACGTCGACTCCACACCGCTTCGTGCTTCCAGGACCGTCGTGACGCGAACGTCGAGCGGAATGCCCAGAGAATCGTAAACAACAAAGTCCGTCACCGCGCTCTGCCCGACTGCTTCCTGGCTGTTGTTGAAAGAGATCAACGTCGGAAGCACGGATCCGTCGGGAGCAACGGCGCTAATGGCCGAACCGAGTTCAATTCCGTTGTTGACTCCGTTGTTGGAGATGACGCGAATTCTCCCGTCAAGCGTGAGAGACACTCCCGGAACGAGGGTTCCAACTTCGCCGACGATATTGTTCATCGAACCTGGTATCGGGTTCGTTGGATCGGCGTTCACACGTTGGATCCCCACGGTGTCACTGATGAAGTCCATCAGTTCCTGCACCGTCGAAGTCGCGGTGATTTCGAACATTCCGGTTTGCAGAATCCTCCCACCTTTGCGAGCCGCGAACGACAGGGTTCCCAACTGAAATGTTTCGTCGTAGATCAGCTGATCGCGCGTCAGGACGTCCGTCAAAAGCGTGACTGGCGTGATCGCTGGACCCTCCAACGGAGCCGGACCGTTGGCAACGATCTGTGCGTCCGTGAGCGTGTCTGTGAACTCGGTGGTCACACTTGGATTGATTTCACCCACCGAGTAATAGCTTGAACTATCGAGCGCCGTGTTGCGATAGATTTTGATCCGGTCAAAGGCAGGAAAGGTGTCACTCGGACCGGGTATTGGCGGAGTTGGCAGACCTTGCAAATGAACTCGTCCGTCGACCACATTGACGATAGTACTGATCGCCGTGGGTCGACTTTCGATGTTTCCGTCGGACCAGGAAACCAGATAGCTGTAGTTTCCCGAAAGCGTTGTCTCGTCGAGCGGTTGGGCCAGATTGATGCCGTTTGGATCCGTGTCGGTAAAACTCGTCGTAGCCGTCAAATCGACCGTTCCCAGTCGGAAAAAGTTGCTTCCGTTCGGTTGCGTTCGGTAGATTCTTAATTGCGTGTACTCCCCACTGGCGAGCGTCGGCAGGTTATTAAGCTGAATTTGGTTGTTTGGCAGCCCATCGGCGCCGGCAACGGTCACACTGAGTTCGCTCGAAACGGTGCTTTCGGTACCGGCTGAATCCAAGTAGGCAAATTTATAGCGATACAGATCGCCTTCGATATGCGTGCCTCCACCATCTGGAGTTGTTGCGACAATGCCGCCAGGTACCGGTACCGCCGCGGGCCCAGCCATGACGGCCGTGGTGCCAGGCCGCGGCACACTCCCATCGCCTAAGATGCCTGAATCACTCACCGAACCGGCGTCCGCTACATCACCTGAAGGAGGCAAGACTCCTTCCAGGGCGACGTTTGAAGTCGCTTGCGCAACTCGCACTGAACCGACGGGGATATCAATTGGAGATAACTGGGATTCAACGAGTTGAAAATCTTCGTCGACTGAGAATCCAAGCAGGCGGTTGCCGTTGGTCGTGACAAGTTCGTTGGCTTCGTTCGTGCGAAACACGCCCGATCGAGTATACAGTGGTTCACCGGAGCCACCTTCGACAATAAAGAAGCCGTCGCCCTGCAACGCCAGGTCGGTAGGGTTCGAACTTGTCTGCACTGTCCCTTGCGAAAAGGTTGGTGATATTTCATTGACACGCGCACCCATACCTATCTGGCGAGGGTTGGTTCCACCCGACGTGGACGACGGTGCTGAACCGAGAGTGAGTGTCTGCAGGAACTGCGAAGTAACGACAACCTCGGACTCCTTGAACCCGACAGTCTGAGAATTCGCTAGATTATTGCCCACCACGTCAATCTTCGTTTCAGCGGTCGTGAGCCCGGTCAATGCCGTTGAAAGTGCTGATGCGAGTCCCATTCTTCTACCCTCCTGGAAGTGTCTGATATATCCTGGCTGGCAACATCGGGCCGCCAGTATTTTGTGTGAGAAAAACTAAGCCGACGGATCGTCTTCTATAATTTCACGAATGTTGTCTAAGCGAACGTCGTGTTCACCGACGTGAACTCTGAGCGACCGACTCGCATTGTCGTTTTCGTCGACGACAACGGTGACCCGGTCGACAACACCGTCCACCGGGTCCGCACCGTCGGAGAGCGCGTTGATTCGCTTTCCGATCAGTCCACTGGCTGTAGCCATATTTTGCCCCAACAACACCGAGCCCAAGGTCTCCGACAGTTGATCCGTCGCGCTGATCGAACGAATCTGGCTGATCTGGGCCAGAATCTCGCTGTTGTCCATCGGATCGAGTGGATCTTGATTCTGCAACTCCGTCACCATCAGTTTCAGGAAATGGTCCAAATCCAGTTCTCGCAAGTCGCCAGCGTTTCGATCCGTGCTGGGGCTGGTGACTCCACCCGCGGC
>JASLRF010000106.1 GCA_030744095.1 Pirellulaceae bacterium
CTTGACCGGGCTTGCTCGGTCACAATTCGATCGTGGTCGGTTTCTCGAGGCCGCCCAAACAAGCTCGCGATTGTTGGCGCTCTCTCCGCCCCCACACGTGGCAACCAACACGCTGCTTTTACAAGGCCGCGCGTTTGAGGCCGACGAACAGCCGAATGCTGCGCTGGCGAGCTACCAGCAGATCTACGAATACGACCCGATGTGCGAACCGGCGTCCTCGGCTCTGTTTGCCGCGGCGCGCATCCTGGCAGATCAAGGACATCGCCAGCAAGCTTGTGAGCGGCTGGAGCAGCTTGTCCGGCAGGACGCTGTGTTCGAGCAACGAGACGGCGCGCTCTATCAACTCGCGTGGCTGCTGTTGGAAACTGGCGACCAAACTCAAGCCGATCTTCGGTTCGTGCAGCTCGTCAAAGAACATCAGCGTAGCCCGTTGTGGGTCGACGCGATGTTTCGTCTTGCCCGAAATGCCGCCGAACGAAATGACGTGACACAGGCAAACTATTGGCTCGACGAACTGCTGTTCGGCGTGGCACGCAATTCGACTCGTGACCATCAGAGACCACACGACACGCAACGCGATTCCACCACAACTACGACCGACATCAGCCGGATTGTCTGTCACGCACTTTATCTGCAAGGCAAGCTTGCCGTCGATGCGGGAGAGTGGCTCGCGTCGTTGCGGAGTTACCAGCGCATCGTCGAAGAATACCCACAATCTGATCTGGCGAGTGCCGCATCGTTCTGGTCGGCGGAATCGCAATTCCATCTGGCCCATTACGAGCAGGCTGACGCGATGTTGGCACAACAACAATTCACGGCAACCGATTCACACAAGGAATATCAGGCGATGATTCCCTTGCGTCGCGCCCAGATCGCCGTGCACCGCCGAAAATGGGCGGACGCATTGGAGATGGCGCAAGGAATTCGCGACCGATTTCCAGATTTCAGTTTGCAGTTCGAGGTGGACTACTTGATCGGACGTTGCCTGCACAGCCAGGCCCATTTTTCCATGGCCAGGCAATCATTCCGCCGAGTAATCGACGCGCCCCAGGCGCGGCGTACCGAGACTGCCGCCATGGCGCAGTGGATGATCGGCGAGACGTATTTTCATCAATCAAACTACAACGACGCGATCCGTGCCTATTACCGGGTCGATGCACTCTACGCTCTGCCTCGGTGGCAAGCGGCGGCGCTATTGCAGGCTGCCAAGTGCCATGAACTGAATGATCAATGGAAGGAAGCTCAGCAGCTCTATTCGCAATTGCGCAGCGACTATCCAGAAAGTCGATTTGCCGCCGAGGCGATGCGGCGTCTGCGAATCGCGACAAAGAACCGCGCAGAGTAGCGATCGAAACCTGTGACGTATTAGAAAGTTGAGGAATCCATGTGGACGCGATCACTGATCCCCGAGAGGGATAAGCCAATAATGTGCACCGGGCGATGCAGGCACTCGAATCGCCTACGCCGAGGACCATGCACCGTGATGTCAAGAGTATGTCTGGGCATGGTGTTCTGCGGTCTGCTGTACGCGCCCTGGGTTTCCGCTCAGGTGCCCGATCCGCCGTCCAATGTCACAACCTCGGCAGCCGCCACTGAGCAACTCGCGGTGCCGTTGGCTGCAGAGAATCCCATCCCCACCAAAAGCCTGCTGCAAGTGATTCGAGACGGTGGGCCGTTGATGCTGCCGATCGCGTTCTGTTCGTTCGTTCTGTTGGTCTTCGTATTTGAACGCGCCATTAGCTTGCGACGCGGCCGCGTAATACCAGGGCCGTTTGTCCGCAAATTCATCGAACAGCTACGTACCAAACAGCTTGATCGGGAAACGGCCTTAGAACGGTGTGAAAAGAATCGCAGTCCGGTCTCGGATGTCTTTGCGGCCGCCATCAATAAGTGGGGCCGACCCGCCGTCGAAATCGAGCAGGCAATCATCGACGAAGGCGAGCGGATGACGCACGGCCTGAGGAAGTACATTCGTTTGTTCAATGGAATCTCGACCATCTGCCCATTGCTCGGGCTGCTGGGCACCGTGCTGGGGATGATTCGCGCCTTTAATTCCATCGCCACCGCGGATGCCATGGGGCGTCCCGAGTTGCTGGCGGCCGGGATTAGCCAGGCCTTGTTGACGACGGCGGCGGGACTCACCGTCGCGATTCCCGCACTGATCGCCTATCTGTTCTTCGTGGGCCGTGTCGACCGGCTGATCATTGACATCGATACACTTGGTCAGAAAGTGGTCGGACTCATTTCTGCCGAGACACGAAACCGAGAAGGGGAACCAAAAACCAAATCTCGTACGAAAGCCGCATAGCATGACCAGGCAGGGGCCGGGACATCAGCCGATGGATTGCCAGCCTTGCCAGGGAAGGATGTGAAAGACGATGCCGATAAAGACAACTCAATCCGACGAACAACCGTCGCTGAATCTGACTCCCATGATCGACGTGGTGTTCTTGCTCATCATTTTTTTCATGGCTGGTACCAAGTTCACAGAACTGGAGCGGAAGATCGCGTTGCAGGTCCCGCAAGTCGCTGACTTGAAAGCGCTCTCGCCAGCACCAGAAAGACGCGTTATCAACGTTTACCGAGATGGCAGCATTTCGCTGGATCGGATGGAAGTGACGGTCGAACAGCTCGTCGAGCGGCTGTCGTCCGCCCGGGGCGAATACGCACAGCTGGGCGTGGTGGTACGCGGTGACGCAACGGGTGAATTTCAGAACGTGGCGTCTGTGTTAGGTGCCTGCCGCCGCGCTGGGATTCAAGACATGGGCATCTCGGTGCGTTTGGCGCAAAGGGAAACACGGTGATCGGGTTAGTGGAGACATTTTGGATCAGAACCTTCAGGACCGAGCAAGCTAGTGCTCTATCAAGACCAAGAATTAGGGTTGTCGAGCCTGATTGTCGTGGTTCGCTCTGCGAACGAAACGCTTTGGTTGCGGAGCGATCAACGACTATCTCGCCAGACGACCATTCTTCTTCAACCCTAAAATCAAAAATTGACACAGCACGTGTATCAGCTCTGCCTTTACAAATGAGTCGAGTTTTCAGCGACGGGCACCTACCGCAGGTGGGTCGCGGAGCGAGTTGCCACTACCGAGCGATAGCTCGTATCGGTCAGAGGCACCGCCTCACGAGCCATTGAGCGAGTGTAGCACGCTTGCGGCAACGTCGAGATAAGAAGCATGAACGCAATCATCCTGGTCGGTAGCCTCGGAGACGCCTGGTTGTCGGCTCGTACCTTGGGGCTGATGTTGTGGGGCGGTCTGGCCGTCCTCACATTGGCACTGTTGATCGTGACTCGGACTCGCTGGGGACACGCGCAGCCGCTTTCAAAATGCGTCGTGCTTTCCGTGTTCGCGCACGTGCTGTTCATGGGGTACGCCTACGGTACCAAACTGATATTTGATGCGGGACACCAGACGCGGGAAGAGGTTATGCAATTGGCAGTGATTGCCGCGGACCGCGATACGAAGTTCACGCAAGCTCCTGCCGACGCACTGCAACCATGGGACCGTCTCGCGAGCGAAGCGGCCAGCCCAGCCGAGATTGAAGCGCCTGAGCGTTTGCTGACCAGTTTTCAAGAACCAACCACGGCGATCACCGTGACGAAGCCGAATTTCGAGTCGCCCCCCGCGCCACAAGATATCGAAACTCCCGAACCAGAGCGACCACTTCCCGCAGCGGCGCCCGTTGAAACGTCCCCGCTGATGCCCGCTGAAATCCCGAAGGTGGAGATTGATTCGACCAGCGACGAACCGTCCGTAGTTGCGACGCCCAATGCTCGGCCGGAACCGACTGGGCCAGAATTGCCACGAGCGGTGGTCGACCAAAGTCCAACGCCCAACGATTCCACCGATTCGCCACGACACGACGAAGTCGGTCCCGACGGCCAGCAAATCCAGCGTCTGATCGACGTACCCATCGAAGCAGATTCTGCGCAGACTGCCCGTGGAGCGTTCGACCAAATGGAAGCCACCGACAACGCAGCGGATTTGCAAAACAACGCGGCGCCGATTTCTGTGATTCAGGACGGAACTCCCGTGCCGCTGGTTGAAGCAACGGTTATGCCAACCCCGGTTGTCGCGGGCCCAGCTCGACGTCGTCCCGGAGATGGCCTGCCAGTCCCCAAGCTCTATCAGATGCGCAACCCTGAGAATCGACTTCGTATGGCACAACAGTTTGGTGGAAACGAGCATTCCGAAGGCGCGGTTGATGATGCGCTGTCATGGCTTGCGTCCGCACAATCGGCCGACGGCCGCTGGGATGCAAACCAATTTGACGGCGGTATTGAATCCCAGACGTTGGGTCACGATCGCCAAGCCGCCGGTACGGACGCAGACACGGGGATCACGGGGCTTGTGCTGTTGGCCTTCCTGGCGGCCGGGCATACGCACCTGGAGGGCACGTACCGAGAGAACGTCCAACATGGCCTCGAGTTTCTTTTGCGAAGCCAGGCCGATAACGGAAACCTGTATGGCGATGCGAGACTCTTCGCCAGGATGTACTGTCATGGGATTGCCGCCTTGGCGCTCGGCGAAGCGTACGTCATGACGGGCGACCATCGCTTAATGCCATTTCTCGTACAAGCCACACGGTATATCCGCAACTCACAGCATCCTTCGCTCGGCGGCTGGCGATATCAGCCTGGGGACGAAGGGGACATGAGTCAGTTCGGTTGGCAAGTCATGGCGCTTCGCAGCGCCGAACTTGCCGGTATCGAAATTCCGAGTGAGACGCGCGACGGTATGCTGCGTTTTTTGCGACGAGCACGTACCGGACCGCATGGTGGATTGGCCGCCTATCGTGCCGGCGAGCGTCCGTCCCGGACGATGACCGCCGAAGCCATGGCGTGCCGTTATTTTCTGCGCATGACACCGACACAAGCAAGCGTCGACGAAGCGACGGACCTGATCCACCGCGAGTTGCCTGGGACGGGTCGAGTGAATCTCTACTACTGGTACTATGCGACGCTGACTTTGTTTCACGGTCAGGACCCTGATTGGGAGCGATGGAACGAAGCCCTGCAGGACCAACTCCTTAGTTCGCAACGCCGCCACGGGCAACTCGGCGGCAGTTGGGACCCAGATACCGTTTGGGGCGGGTACGGCGGTAGGGTGTACAGTACGGCCATGGGGGCACTGTGTTTGGAGGTCTACTACCGGTATTTGCCGTTGTTTGATGAAGCGGCTAAACCATAATCACCCCTGAAACAGTGACTGTACTGCCCAAGCGGAACCGTACTGTGGTACTGTCCGTCGTGATGTGTCGCTGCCTTTGGCACGTCTGGCACAACCGTCACACTCTTTGTGAAATGGCTGGGACTTGACCACTTCAGCTCCTACTCACACGGGTCAGACTGCGCAAGCTTTGTCTATCAAGTGGCTTATGTGGTTGGCGATGTTGCCTGCAAAGCCCCATTTGTGTTTGACAAGCGGAACGCTGGCGTTAGAATTGAGAGCAACAGAGGGTACGTTTGTGCGGAAGTGCAAACAGCGCGCACGTTGGTTCTGGAGACGCCCTTCCAGGGAAGTTTCCCGCTTTCGCCGGTCGATTGCGTGCTAGTGCCCAACATCCCACCTTTTAGTGCGAGAGCGTTTACCATGTTGATGTCCAATGCAGTTCTGTTCGGCTTCTTCGGAATGCCAGGTCACATCGAACTTCTGATTATCGCAGGAATCGCGGTTCTTTTCTTTGGCCACCGGTTGCCAAGTGTGATGCGCTCGATGGGTCGAGGTGTCGTCGAATTCAAGAAGGGTGTACAGGGAATCGAAGACGAATTGGATTCGGCCATCGATGAAAAGCCCAGCAAGGACGCTTAGGTCTTTGGTCTCGATGATCGTCTCTAATCGAATGCAATCCGCTTACAGCAGGCGGCCATTGCACCCTGCCACGAAGAACCACCCTGCATGAGAGAACTCCCATCATGTTTGGACTAGGATTTCAAGAATTGGCCTTGGTCGGCGTTGTCGCCGTCCTTCTGTTTGGCAAACGACTACCGGAAGTCGCCCGTTCACTGGGCAAGAGCTACCACGAATTCCGCAGCGGTCTGACAGATATCCAGTCGACCTTCGACTACACGAACATGGGCAGCACGTCAAAGCCTTCCTATTCGAGTTCACAAAGCGACTACGACGACCACGACGAACCGACCGCGCCGAAATTCGAGCCGCCGCCGGCGGAACCACAAATCCCGACGGGCGACATCCCGAAACCGGTATCGGAGAAATAGGTCACGTTTTTCCAACCGCAATTCACAACAGGCAAGGGCTGAACAGAATTCGCCTCAGCGCGGCTTCTATTCAGCCCTTGTCAGGTTTTGTACATTGGTGATTCGACAAATTGAATCGAAGGGCGTTTAGCTCAGTTGGTTAGAGCGCTGTGTTCACACCGCAGAGGTCACTGGTTCGAATCCAGTAACGCCCACTGCTGTTAAAGTGTTTAAATAAAAGGACTTGCAAATTGACGCGTGCAAGTCCTTTTTCTGTTGGTGATACCTTTGGTGATACCTTTCTGTTGATCCTTGGTACAGTCCACCCCCGTCGTGACGTGCCCCTGTGCCAAGGTCTCACCACATTCACTTCGCAGGGCAAGTCAGTCAAACCAACTGTCTCCATCCTGATAAAGGGCGACCGTTCAAAATGTGGCAAAACCCAAGCAACAAGCCCCGGCCGCAGGGGTTGATGCGTTGGCATTTCTCACCCGTCGCTCGACCTCTGCTTAATCCGCTTCTCGGCTTCCTTCTTCACCTCAGCCAGTTTGCTCTCCGCCTCCTTCGCGAGTTTCGATAGGTGGGCAACGGCTTCGATTGCGTAGTCACAAAGCTCTAGAATCTTGTCGAGATCACCAGCAGCTCTGAACCCGAACTCGATCGCCGGTATCCCGTCTCGGTCGAACCATGATTCATCATAGCGACGAAGCCATTTATCCGTGTGCTTGTTCAGTTCGTCGATGGCCTGAGCCACGGTCGGTTGCTTGGTTGGGCGACGTCCTGGGTATTGGCTTCTGCTCATGTCTGGTCTCCTTGCTCTGAGTGGTTGTGATGACCGTTTTCGCCACGGTCGTTTCGATACCCACTGAGCGAGAGCGATCAGCCAGGAGGGCCAAGAATTCCAGGAAATTTTGAGTCGTCCAGGAACGGCGTACGAAATCACAACAGAGTGTCTGCTCGAATTCCCCGTGACGAACACGATTTCAAGCCAAACTGCCCAGCCAGACAGGAATCGAGCACGGGGCTAAGTCATTCGGACGGAACGTTCCGTTGAGTCCCGACCATGGGTCCGCATTTGAATAGAGCTGATTGTTCACTGGCCACTTTCCTACTGCTTCTTCATCAGTCCTCGGCTCCGCATCCACTCTTCACAACGCTGCGGCCATGTCGATGCAGGATGCTCTGACGGCCTCAAGCCGAAGCCATGCCCTCCGCTGGCGTAGATGTGTAGCTCTGCTGGCACTTTGGCCTTCTTCAGTGCCAAATACATCGTGATGCTGTTCTCTGAACTGATCCGATCGTCACTGGCATGAGCAAAGAACGTCGGTGGCGAGTCCGCCGTGACGCGGATCTCTGGAGCCAGTCCGTCACCCTCCGTCAGATACGCCGGATAGACCAGCACGGCGAAGTCTGGGCGGCAGTTGACGTCGTCAATCT
>JASLRF010000107.1 GCA_030744095.1 Pirellulaceae bacterium
GAATTGGCCGTCAGTCCACACAATGCGTTGCAGATCGTGAAACAGCTGATCGACGCTAGCAGCGACGAAGAGAGCGTGATCTACCTCTTATCTGATTTTCGCGAAAAAGACTGGGCCAATCCCGCCGATGCTCGACGGCTACTGCGCGAGTTCTCGGAAGCTGCGACAGACATCCATTTTGTCAGCTGCAACGAAACGCAGCAGTCGAATCTGGCCATTGTCGACGTGGTGCCAGCCGACGACACGCGCGCTGCCGGCGTCCCCCTGTTTGTGAACGTGACCGTCAAGAATTTTGGTCGCCAGGCAGTTTCCAAATTGCCCGTCCGAGTCCGCACGCGGTTTTATGATCCGCAGGCTGCGGTTGGTGCCGAACCTGGCACGCTGAAAGGCAAAGAAGACGAACCACCGACAGTCCTGATTGACGAGATCGCTCCCGGTCAGACCGCCACGGCCCGTTTTCAGGTCTTCTTTCCTCAACCGGGCCAACATGTTGTCGAGGCCGAACTGCCCGACGACGCGATTACGACGGACAATCGCCGCTGGTGCGTGATCGATCTTCCCGAGGCGGAACACGTCTTGGTGATCGATGGCAGCCCTGATCAACGTCACACGTTTTTCCTGTCATCCGCGTTCGAGCCCGGCCCGCGTACCAACACTGGGATTCGCCCGGACGAACAGCCGGTGGCGTTCCTGCGTGACGCGACCCCCGAATCACTGTCGAAATATCGGGCTATCTACCTGTTGGACGTGGACCGTGTGGACGAGCACGTGGTCCCCGTGCTGGAGGCGTTCGTACGTGCAGGTGGCGGAGTCGGCATTTTCGTCGGCGACCAAGTCAATACCGCGTTCTACAATCAGCACCTTTATCGCCAAGGCGAAGGGCTGTTCCCCGTCGAACTTGGCCAGTCGGATCTTCTACCTGAAGAACTATTTGAGAACGCGCCCGACCTGGAAGTTCAAGACCATCCCATTTTCAGCATTTTCCTGTTGGAGCGTAATCCGTTCATCAATCTGGTAAGGATCGACCGTTACCTGAAACCAGCAGAGACCTGGGCGCCAACGCCTGATTCCACGATCGACGTGCTGGCCAAACTGCGCAATCAACAACCGCTGGCAGTGGAACGCAAGTTGGGTGATGGTCGGGTCATCGCATTTCTTACGAGCCTGGCACCCGACTGGAACAACTGGGCTCAGGATCCGAGCTTCGTGGTCGTTTTACTTCAATTACAGTCCTACCTGGCCGCCCCCACGCGGCTGCACGAGGAGCGACTGGTCGGCAGTTCACTGGAAATTAAGCTCGACGCCAAACGGTATCGCCGCGATCTGTCGTTCGTCATTCCCAGCGAAGATGAACTGCCGCTGGTTGTCAAGCAGACCGCGGATCTGCCCGAATCGGAATCGCCCGTCTTGATGGCGTCCTTGTCCGTCCCATCTGCCCAATCCGTCACGGGCACGGGTCGGAGTGGCATCTATGAAGCCTGGCCGGAAACCGTGGAAGGTGCCGTCGACCTGCGACGTTATGCGATCAACGTGAACTCCCAAGAGAGTGATCTGGCCATCGCCGAAACGCAAACGCTGATCACGAGGCTGGAACCGGTCAAAATCGAGTTTCGGACTGCCGATCAGTACGCCTTTGATTTTACCGACCATGCGGGTGTCAATCGGAGTCTCCTGTTGATGATCTTGCTGATCGTCCTACTCTTGGCCGAACAGGTTTTGGCCTACGTCGCCGGCTATCACACCGCACAAGGAGCCGTCCGGACATGATCCACGGGTCGCTACTGGCGGTCGATACGGGCGCCAAGGTTTTCCACCAGTTGTCGCGTGCACAGGCGATGACCATGTGGTGGCATTGGTTGCTGCTGATTCTGGTCTGCAGTGCGATTGCCGTGTTCGTGGTGCTCTTGTACCTGCGTGACACCGTCGAACTCCCGGGGGGGAAGGCCTTGATGTTGCTGGCGCTGCGGCTGGCGGCATTCGCGGGAGTGCTGTTCTTCTTTCTGGACTTGGAAAAACGCTCCGAACGTCAAGTGGTCAAGAATTCGCGGGCGGTGATCTTGATCGATACAAGCCTCAGCATGGGAATTCAGGACGCCGATTCGGAAGGCGGTCGCAGACGAATCGATATGGTGATTGACGAGATCGCCCAAGGTGACTTGATTGCTCAGCTACGGTTGCAACACGATGTGGTCGTGTATCGGTTTGACCAAGACGAACTTCCGACGGAGATTGCCTCGTTCCCAAGAATCGAAACCGTCGATGGTTCGCCCGGCACTGCGACATCGGCCGCCACGCTGCTGGAGACATCCACAAACCAAGCTCGCACGACCGCGTTGGCGGCAGCGATCGTCTGTGGCATTTCGCTTTTGGCACTGTTGGTCTACGCAATAACTGGTGCCGTGGGTGTCGAAGGAAGCAGTAGTTGGTTAGCACCTGTTGGAGTGGTCGGTCTGATTGCCGCGGTGGTAATCCTGGGTGTCGCTCATCTACGATTCCCGGATGTCGATCTGGCGACCACACTGTGGCTCAAACCGCCAACCGCTCCGTCCGAAACTGACACAAGACGTCGCCCGTCTTCACCCACCGACGACCAGATGACCATTGCGGACGTGGATTGGGGGGAACAGCTAGCCCCGCGTGGTGCCGAAACCCGACTGGGAGATGCGTTGCGGTATCTAGTCAATCGCGAACGCAACGGCTCCATCGCTGGCATCGTTACCATCACCGACGGCGGCAACAATTCGGGGATCGATCACCAGCAGAGTGTGATTACGGCCAGCAACGCTGGAATCCCCATTTTCCCGGTTGGCCTGGGCAGTGATCGCCGACCAAAAAATGTCCGCGTGGCAGATCTGGAAGCGCCCCAACGGGTCTATCCCGGTGACAGTTTTTCGATCACAGCCTACGTTCAGGCCTTCGGTCTGACCGGACGAACCGTCAAGATCGAATTGGTTTCGGCAGCCGCAGAGAATAACTCGGAGAACACCACAGAGACATTTGAAGAAGAGCGAGGTCTGAAGTTGGGTGGTGATGGCGAACTGGCGCTGGTCCGGTTTGAAGTTTCGCCCACCGTAGTCGGCACGCGGCGTTACATGGTGCGAGTGAAACCGCCCAACGAAGATCACGTGTCGAAAGACGACCAGCGGTCTGCGAAAGTGCAGATTATGGATCGCAAGAATCGCGTCCTGTTGTTCGCTGGGGGGCCCACGCGCGAATTTCGTTTTCTTCGGAATCTGCTCTATCGAGACCAAGACACCACGGTCGATGTCCTGCTGCAAACCGCCAAACCTGGCGTGTCGCAAGAGGGCGATGAAGTGCTTTATGAATTCCCCGAGCTACCCGAGGAACTGTTCGAATACGATTGTATCGTCGCATTCGATCCAAACTGGATGGCCTTGGATGTGGCACAAACAGAAATGCTGAAACGCTGGGTGGCGGAAAAAGCAGGCGGCCTGATCGTCGTCGCGGGCCCAGTGCACACACCGCGCTGGGCCAGCCGTCTCGGGGGTGACGAGCGGATCGATATTCTGAAACTGCTTTACCCGGTCGTGTTCTACAGTCGTGGTTCAGCAACGCTCAGCCTCGGTCGCTTCGCATCGGAGTCTGCCTGGCCGCTGCGATTCACACGAGATGGACGGGATGCAGAGTATCTGTGGCTGGAAGACGATCAGATCCTAAGCGAACAAGCGTGGTCAAGATTCGAGGGAGTATACGGTTACTATGCGGTAAAGGACCCCAAAGCAGGCGCACGCGTGCTGGCGAACTTTTCCGATCCGAACACCGCGATCGATGGTGACCTGCCGATCTACATGGCATCGCATTTCTTTGGTGCAGGCCGAGTCTTCTTTCAAGCCAGTGGCGAAATGTGGCGTATTCGCGCCGTCAACGACGAGTATTTCGAGCGTTACTATACGAAGCTGATCCGCTGGGCGTCTCAGGGACGGTTGTTGCGCGACTCCAGCCGCGGGATCCTGTTGGTCGATAAGGATCGCTGTTCACTGGGTGACCACGTGTCCGTGCAAGCGATTCTAACGGATGCGCAATTTGAACCGCTCGGCTTGCCCAGCGTGAACGCAACGCTCCGCCATCCTGATGGCCGGCGGACGCCATTGATCCTGCGACGCGTGGAAAATGCCGCTCGCGATGGCCTGTATTCAGCACAGTTCGTGGCGAAGATGGAGGGCGATTATGTGGTCGAGCTGCAGCCGCCGCACGGTGGCGATCGTGAATTGCTGTCGCGCGAAGTCCGCTCGCGCATCCCAGCACTCGAAACGGAACAACCAGAGCGGAACGATCCACTGCTCAAATACCTGGCCGAGCAAACTGGGGGCGCCTACTATGTCGGCATCGCAGCTGCCATGAATCGCGGTGGAACGGGCGTACCGCCGCTGGCCAATCTCGTGGAGCCTCAAGACCAGGTGACGTTCCTCGCCGGTAGCCCCGATCGGGACTTCGAGCGTCAGCTGATGGGCTGGTTAATGGGCATCATTTGCGGCGTGCTTTGTTTAGAATGGCTGATTCGCCGGTTGAGCAAACTGGTATAATTCGTCTTTTTTGAAGCTCCGCTGGCCTGTCGTGATTCCGACGCCCGGAAAGGCTCGCCTGCGTCAAAACGGCCACACTCGCGGGATCAGCAATAGTGCTGTGATGCCGATCGCAATCGCCAGCGGCGTCCCGCATCGCACATAGTCAACAGGCCGATACCCACCGGGGCCCATGACCATCAAATTGGTTTGGTAGCCGATGGGAGTGACAAAAGAAAGTGAGGCGGCCAAGGTGATCGCCATGATAAACGGACGCGGGTTGTAGCCGCTCTCCCAAGCCACGGCGATCGCCAGCGGCACCAACATTGCCGCCACGGCATTGTTGCTGATCGCTTCAGTCAGCAGAACAGTAAGCATGTAGACCACGATAAGCAGAAGATATGGGTGGTCGCCCACCCAACCAACCATGGCCGTGGCAATCATGTTGGCCGCACCGCTGCTTTGCAACGCGTGCCCCAGCCCCAAAGCACCGGCGATCGTCAGAATGACGCGCATGTCGATCGAGCCGCGTGCGTCCGCCACGCGCAAACAACCGCAGGCAACCATCAACGCCGCGATTGTCGTCGCTGCCAAAGCGGGAGAGCCGAGGTTTCCTACCAGTTTCTCCATCCCCGGCCACATGCCTACGACCAGCCAGACAACCAAACTGATCGCCAAGACGGCGGCGATCTTGGCCTTATGGTGCAAGCGAGGCTGCCAGCCTTCGACGCTGCTAACCAGGTAGAAGTCTCGGCTGTTGCGGTATGACGCGACAAATTCGTCCCGCGTTTGCAGCAACAAGGTGTCACCCGGTTCAAGCCGGATGTTGCCAATCTTGTTCGTAAGTCGCACACCGTTACGGTGGACTGCGACAACCGCGGCATTGTAAAGGCTGCGAAAATTGGCTTCTCGTACGGTCGTCCCAATCAGAGGCGATGTACGGGAGAGAACGGCTTCGGTGAGGCGTCGTTGGTGGCGTTCTGTGGGATGAAATTCGAAGGTTGAATCGGCTGCCGGCACGAGTCCGGGGATCTTCTCGAGATCGACAATTGTGCTAACGACGCCCGTAAAGACCAAACGATCGCCCGCATGTATCCGTTCGTGAGGTGAAACCGGCGTGAGCAGTTCGCCCTCCCGATCAATTTCGATCAGAAACAACCCAGGCAAATGGCGCAACCCTGCCAGTTCGACCGACTTGCCGATGAGCGGACAAACCGGTTGAACTTGCATCTCCAACAGATACTCTCGCCGTTGCTCGCCCAATTGTTCGATCATGTCCGTACGGTTTGGCAATAAACGCGGAGCAAACAGGAACAGAAACGCCGAACCGACCAACGCGCAAGGCAAGCCGACTCGACCGATTTCGAAGAGCGTCATTGGCGAGCTTTCTGCAGTGAATCGACGATGACGCGCCAGCTCCTGGGGATCGACTGTGGGATCGTCTGCTAGCGAAGCGTCCTCCATTCGGCGCTGCTGAAATTCGCTATCCAGAATCGCGTTGGCGACCAGTGTTGTGCTGGTTCCGACCAGCGTGCAAGTGCCGCCAAGGATTGCCAAATAGCTGACCGGCAGCAGTAATCGTGAAGGCGAGATCTGCCGACGACGGCACCAGTCCACAACCACCGGTGCCATCATTGCCACGACAGCTGTGTTCAACATGAAGGATGAAGTCGTGACGAGGGCAGCTAACAGGCGTACAAGCGCACCGCGTTCTGTTTGGATCGATCCCAACAATTGGCGTCCCACCCAATCCAACACTCCCGTACGCCGCAACCCCTCGGCGACCACCAGCAACGCACCAATCGTGACAACGGCCGGATTGGCAAGTCCCCGAAAAGCCTCCTCCGGCGTAATGATGCCCACGGCAGTCACGAAGGCCGCACCGAGAATGAACAAGAGATCGGTGGGAACTCCACGACCCGTCTGGAGGCCGAGAAATACGACAACCGCAGTGGCAATCGCAATCCATGGGAAAAGAG
>JASLRF010000108.1 GCA_030744095.1 Pirellulaceae bacterium
GCTTCGACCTTCTCTGCTTCCAAAGGTCCGCCCGTCATGCCGGCAACTTGGGCGGGTGTCAGCGTTTCAAATTCCTCTTTCCAGAACTGCAGGAAGTCAGCATCAAAGATGATGTCGGCATCCAGGATCTCGCCGGTCCGCGGGTTGACACGCGATGGTCCCATGGCAAAGCCTGCGCTGGCAGTAATCCAGCGAAAAGTGTTGTAACGAATGTCTTCTGGATCCCAATCGTCACTGTCCAACTGCTGACGTACTTCGACAGCATTGATCCAGCCTGCCGTTTCATAGGCCTTATTCCATTCCTCGATACCCGCGCGAATCGCACTGCGATAGGTGTGTGGGACAGTCTTTTCGATGTAGAAAATGATCGGCTTCTTTGGTTGGAACGGAGCACTCGTCGCTCCAGGCGCTTTTTGCAAATTCCAACGATTGATGTACCGGACGAACTGGTCGCGATCGCTCTTCTTGTTGTAGTCCTTCAGGACCGTCATGAAGTAGCCAACTCGATCGTCCGCCATCCGCGGCACGTAGCCGGTGTTATCCAGTTTGCTGATCGAGTAGTGGACGTTGATCGTGGCGGCACGTGAATCGGCAACTGTATCTAACGAAGATCGGCCGCTCGATGAGTAGGTTGCCGCAACTTCGAGTTCCAAGTTCTTGGGAAAAGCCTTGACCGCAGCCCACGTTGATCGATCGGACGAAAAACCGAAACCAGGCAACGATTGACCAATCTGCGGAAGGTCGCTCATGAAAATTGGCGTCAAGTCGACCAGGTCACCGCCTTTTGGTCCTTTGGTCACGATACGCAAGCTGAACAGGACACTATCGGTGAAAGCTTTGCCAACTGCGATATTCTCGGGATAACCCGCCTTCGCCTTGAACCGAACGTTCTTGCGGATCACATGAACGCGATCGTCAATCTTGCGAAATTTCCAAACCCAGTCGTCGCCGTTACCCCAACTGTAGCCGCCCAATAACGGGCTTTGCCCAATTCCTTTGGCGATCGAAATCAGGACGATGTACTCGCTGCTATAATCGGAACCGCTGAATTCACCGTACAGCTTGCTTCCCTTTTGGTACACCGTGAGCATGCCAGAATGGGCCTTGGCGTCTTTTAGGATCGCGACATGCGCTGGAGCAGACGGTTTGCTGGCGACTGAACTCGTTGTCGTCGCCGTCTTCGGTGTCGACGTCGGAGTTGCCGCGGCAGTCGCCTTGTCCTTATCCGACGTTGGGTCGGTCGGCTCTTGCGCAGATAACGAAACGCCGCTCGAAAGCAAAGCGAGGGACAAAGTCCACATTAGATGCCGACGAGTATTCATGCTTGCGATTCCTTGGGGGAGTGCTGGATTTCGACGGGGCGAAGGCAGGAAAAGTAGGCCCATGTAGCGGGGTGAATTCCTAAAACAGGTAAAATATAACGTACAACAACGACTTTGCGACGTGGGCTAGATTGCCGGTGTCGGGATTCGCAGTATTGTAGTTGTCTACCTGGTGAATAGGCAACTTCTGTCTGTTGCGTCGAGTTTATCGTTTTTGATGATTATGCCGCCTGACTACCAATGGACCGCTGAATGTCAAATACGTCATTGGCAATGCAGATTCTGCGTCATTTCCCGGACGTGGATGCGAGGGACATTCAGTACCTGGGAAACGCGGGTGGATTCAGTGGCGCCTGTCTGTGGAAAATCACGACGCCGTCGGGACCGCTCTGTTTGCGAGAGTGGCCAAAACCACATCCTACTGAGCGTGCGCTCGGCCACATCCACGGTCTGCTGCTGCACGCCGCTCGACAAGGCATGTCAGAACTGCCGGTTCCCCTGCTCCACGGAGGGGGCAACACCATTCTCAGGCAGCGTCAGAGACTTTACGAACTGACGCCCTGGATGCCCGGCCAGGCGAACTATCGCACAGGTCCAACTGTTCGGCGTCTGCGGGCTACGATGACGGTTCTCGCGCGATTCCACGCCGCAGTTCGAACGTACCCGCGCGCCCGCGCGCAAGCAGGTCCAAGTTGTTCGCCCAGCCTGGTCCAGCGGCAGGCCAAGCTCGAGCGTCTGTTGCACGGCGAGCTGGATCGGCTGGCAATTGCAACGGCGGGATACCACGACGCGGAGATCTGCCGCCGAGGTCAACATTTGCTGGAGTTGTTCTCCCGCGCTGCCGGCCAGGTCGTCGAATTGCTCGGCCGCGCCACACGACTGAAAGTCACTCTGCAGCCATGCATTCGCGACATTTGGCACGACCACATCTTGTTCACTGACGACGAAGTAACAGGGCTGATCGACTTTGGCGCCATGCGTTTTGACAACGTCTCTTGCGATCTGGCTCGACTAATTGGCAGTCTAGTTGCTGACAACCAAGCCGATTGGTCAGTCGCGTTGCACGCTTATGAGACCCACCAACCGCTGACGGCAGACGAACATCTGCTGATCCGCGCGTTTGACCAGAGCGGCGTCCTCATGTCCGGCCTCAGCTGGCTGCGTTGGATCTGTGTCGAAGGCAAGAAGTTCGACAACCAACAGCATGTGCTACATCGCTTGGATGAGAACCTCCAGCGGATCGAGCATCTGTGCGGTTCGGCCTGAGCAGGCTGCAGCGCGTTAACTGCCCTTGTTACAACCCGTTACAAGGTTTTGTACGAGACAATACCGTTTTTGCTTCACTGTTGACCGATAATTCTACAAGTCACTGGCGCCCGCGCCGGCGACTCCGTTGACCTTGAGTCATCGGATTTCCTAGAATTACAGTTTCTCCACCGGACAACTTCCCCGAAAGAGCCGCAATGTCGTTCCGCCGTATCGCCACACTGGTCGTTGGGTTGGTGCTGTTTTTCACCAGTTCAGTCGTGGATGTTCGAGCCCAAGCGCCCGATCAACTCGAACTGAATCTGCTGGACCAGTTGCAGCCGCTGCCCGGAATTCCCGGCCTGGAAGGCGAAGATCTCGAACTCAGGGCGGAGTTTCAGTTGGCAGCGGGGAAACGCGAGGGCCGTCTATCGGTGATCGCCAAAATCGGAATTGGCTGGCATTTGTATTCCGTGACCCAAAAACCGGGCGGACCGATGCGATCAGTGATCAAGGTCGCGCCATCGGATGACTTTGAGGTCGTCGGCGAGTTTCGTCCCAATCGGCCACCTGCGATCAAGAAGTACGAATTCTTCGAAGTCCCGGTCGAAGAGCATGATGAAGAAGTCGTTTGGACAGCTCCAATCCGTCTGAAGGAATCGGCGGACCCTAAGAAGCTGGAAATCAAAATCGACTTTGCGGGACAAGTCTGCCAGGACAGCGGTGTCTGCCTCCCCAAGAACGAATCGCTTGTGGCCAGTTTCGCCGGTTCATATGAAGCCGTGGTACCGACGGGTGAATTTCGTGGACCGAGGGATCACGTGACCATTCGAGGTCAAGTGAAACCGATGACCGCAGCGCCCGGTACGGCCGTAACGGTAACGTTGACCGCTGAACTCGATCCAACCTGGCATATCTATGCTCATGCGCCGGAAGAAGGCGACGGAATTTCCAAACCCACGCTGATCGTCATGGAGCCGCCAGAGGGGTGGCAGGTCGGCGGAATCGAGCCGTCTGCGGCACCGCACGTGGAAGAAACCGGTGACGAGTTTGAACCGATCACTCGATACCACGAAGGGATGGTTAGTTGGACCACGAAGGTCAACATCCCAGCCAACGCAACGCCCGGCGCGGTCGAACTTCGAGGGTTGATGGGTTACCAAGTCTGCACGCCGACAGGCTGCGACATGCCACAGGCGATCACCTTCGTGGCTTTGTTGAACATCGGAGAAGGTGAAGATCGTTCGACGCCGCTGGCCTTTACAAAGGCAAAGTACGGCGACGTGGCCAAGTTGGCAAAACGGGCTTCGGCGCCACCAGCGCCAGGCGCGGCTGGCATTGTCGGGCCGACGTTGGATCTGGCTAATCTTGATACGACTACGACGAATCAAAACGCGCCGATCGTGCTGCAATTGATATTCGCCTTTCTTGGCGGCCTGATCTTGAACTTCATGCCTTGCGTGCTGCCGGTAATTGGCCTGAAGGTCATGTCGTTCGTTCAACAAGCGGGCGACAGCCGATCCCGGATCTTCTTTTTGAATCTATGGTTCTGTCTCGGCCTGATGTCGATCTTTTTGGTTCTGGCCACGTTGGCCGTTTTCATGGGTCTTAGCTGGGGCGAACAGTTCAGCAGTGCGACGTTTAACATCACCCTGACTGCGGTCGTCTTCGTCTTTGCGCTCAGTTTTCTGGGCGTTTGGGAGATTCCCATCCCCGGCTTTGTAGGCTCGGGCAAAGTCAACGACTTGGCCGCCAAGGAAGGTCCATCCGGTGCTTTCTTCAAAGGCATGCTAACAACGGTCTTGGCAACGCCGTGTACCGGCCCATTGCTAGGGCCGGCGCTGTCGTGGGCCGTCTCGCAGCCGCCAGTGATCACCTATGCCGGATTCGCTTGCGTGGGCCTGGGGATGGCCAGCCCCTATTTGGTGATTGGCGCGTTTCCCAAGCTGGTTTCATTCTTGCCCAAACCTGGCGCCTGGATGGACACCTTTAAGAACATGATGGGATTTGTGTTGTTGGGCACCGTCGTGTTTCTGTTGACTTTCATCGAAATTCCATACGTCGTTCCTACGATCGCATTTTTGATTGGTCTGTGGGCTGCCTTCTGGTGGATCGGGCGGATCCCGATTACCGCCACGCGGGACAAAAAAACCGCGGGTTGGATAGCGGCTGGTGCCTTTGCCCTGTTCGTGGGACTGGCCATGTTCGGCGGGCAGTTTTTTCCGTTCGACAAACTCAATCTCCAGTCCATCATGCAGAGTCGCTTCGACCGTGCCGTCGATCGGGCCCTTGCCACGCGAATGGGCCCCGATGCCGCTCCCGTCACGGCGAAGGAATCCGAGAACGAGCTGCCATGGCAACCCTATTCGAGAGCGTTGTTGGAGAAACTAACGTCCTCTAGAAAGACCGTTTTCGTGGACTTCACAGCCGACTGGTGACTGACGTGCAAAGCCAACGAGGCGGTCGCCTTGAATCAACCAGAAACCAAAGCCTTCGTCGAAGCCGCAGGGATCGTCACGTTGAAAGCCGATATGACGCACTCTGCACCCGAAGCCAAAGCACTTCTGAAACAACTTGGCAATAAGGGTGGGTCGATTCCGTTTCTTGCCATCTTTCCAGCAGACAATCCCAACAAACCGATCTTGCTCGACGGCCTGATCGCATCGCCAGCGCAGATCATCGCAAAGCTCAAGTTGGCCGTTGGCGTAAGAGACGATGCGGCAGCGGAGACCGCAATGGCGACGCCGGCGCGGTAGCCAATCGGACAGCTCGATCTTACAGATCGGACTCGTATTCGTATGATTCGTGCTATTCGTGGTTGTAATCACACCAACAACATTGCGCTGAAGTACCAAGGTGACTCTTACCATGTGTGGTCGATTTACACTGCGGTCCAATCTGAATCTGATCCTCCAGCGATTTGCGCTCGACGACGCGCCCAATCTGACACCGCGTTATAACATTGCACCCACGCAAGCCGTTCCGGCAATCCGAGCGACGGAATCAGGTCGTGAATTAGCGATGCTCCGTTGGGGGCTGATTCCGCCCTGGTCAAAAGACATGAAGATGGGAAACCGGCTGCTGAACGCCCGTTCGGAAACCGCTGCAGAAAAACCCTCGTTTCGCAGCGCGTTTCGTCGCCGACGCTGCCTGGTTGTGGCCGATGGCTTCTATGAGTGGCAGAAGACCGGTGCCGCAAGAGGTGGTACCACGAAGCAACCTTATTATATTCGTATGCGCGACGAACGTCCTTTTGCGTTCGCTGGGCTGTGGGAAACGTGGCGAGGGCCCAAGGGCGCCGAACTCCCCACGCCAATTCAGAGCTGCACGATCTTGACGACCGAACCTAACGAACTGATGCAATCGTTGCACGATCGAATGCCGGTCATCCTGTCGCCTGATGATTACGTTATGTGGCTGGACCCAAGCTTCGAGCAGATCGATGCGCTTAAAGCGTTGCAGCGTCCGTTTGCGCCAGAAGAGATGATCGCAGATCCCGTCAGCACGCTGGTGAACAGTCCCAGAAATGAATCGCCCGAGTGCATCATGACGATCGACCAATGAACATCGAACGTCCAACTACGAACTTCAAACTACGACGCTCCTCGATGTTCGATGCGTCAGTTGTGTCGAATCAAGAGAATGTCGTCATCTTGAATGACATAGTCTTTGTGCTCTTGCCGGAGCAGGTTATTGGCTTTGATTTCCCGTTCACTTCCTAGCCGAACCAGATCCGCGCATCGCATCACTTCAGCGCGAATGAATCCTTGGGCCAAGTCCGTGTGAATGCTCCCCGCCGCGTCGAAGGCTGTCGCCCCTTGGGGAATCAACCACGTCCTGACCTCTTTCTCGCCAGCGGTGAAGAACAACATCTGCCCGGAGGCATCCATAATACGGCGGATCAGTTGATCTCGATCAAAGATCGCGACCCCCATCTCTTCGCAGAAGGCGTCACGTTCCGCATCGTCCAATCCAGCCAACTCCAATTGCAACGCAATCGAAACCGCCACTGTGTTCGATTCCGCCAGCGCGGCCGGCGTCGCCGTCTCCGGATCCTGATCGTCGGAGACGTTGAGAACCACGAGACGCGGCTTCTCGCTGAACA
>JASLRF010000109.1 GCA_030744095.1 Pirellulaceae bacterium
ATGAATCGAGAAGCAACGATGGATCAGCAATCATATATTGTCGGTCGATTCGGACACTCGATGGTCTAGATGGCGTTAACGAACTGGGAATCTACCATGAAACCATGTCTTCTGTTTCTGATGTACCTTATCGGTTTGGCGGCTTCACTTGGATGCGGGACGCCAAAACCAACTGTAAACGACGCACCCTTTCGCGTGGCCATTGCCGATTACCTGCAAGCCAACAACATGGCCTTGAAGGTCAAGGAGATCAAGGAGGGACCAGTGATTGAAGGTGAACAGGCGGCTGTTTCGGCCTCGCTGACCCATGAACAGCTCGGAGGGCCAAGTGTTACTTGGAAATTCCAGTTTACCAAACAATCGGGCGATTGGCAGGTGACAGCCCACGAAGACTAGACCACCTGACTGGAGGGTATTTGTGCTGTTCAGCACGGGTTTCCGACCCCGCCGGCTCCAGACGAGTTGCTTCGGCAATGTTGCAAGACAAGTGGTTTCCATCGCCGGAACTGTGTCGCTTAACGCTCCTTGTTGCCGGCCTACGTGGACATCAGTTCCACCGCTTGTCTAACCGGCCACAACAGAGCAGTTTCTTGAGTTGCTCTGTTGGCAACCGCGCCCGGGCTCGCCACAGGCTCGCGATGTGATGGCGAAACGTCCCGTTCCTGAGTGCTTGCCCCGATCAACTCGATGCGAGCTTCGCGCAATACGGGGCTGTATCTTTTGACGACGGGCAATTCGCAAAAACCGTGGCCTGTAGTCGCTCGTCTAACAGCGCATCTGGTGGTGCGCAGCTACAATTGACTTGAGCCAGGGCTCGGGCAAGACGAATCCGCGTTTATTTGAGCAGTTCCAAGGAGTTCTCCGATGAGACAATTTGCGAAATTGGTGACAAGCTTGGCGATCATGGCCAGCAGTGTGGTGAGTGCTGCGGAGATTAACTACATCGAGGATTTTTCACTGTCCGACGACCGGCCAGCAGCACTCAAGCAACTGATTCCCGGTTCTGAAGACTACTACTACTACAGTTGTATTCATCTGCAGAACACCGAACAGTTCGACCAGGTCGATCAGCTGCTTCAAGCGTGGATCAAGCGTTACAAAGAGACGCCACGGGTGATCGAGATCCAAAACCGGCAGGCACTGCTGACCTATCATCGGAATCCTGCGGCGTCGCTGGAACGAATTCGCTCACGCCTAGGAATCCAGTTCAATCATCAGCGAGAGAAGATCGGTGAGAAGCCCAACTTGCCGACTGCGCTTGATCCAGCGCTGATCAGTCGCCAAAGGCTGATCCAGCAGGCATACTCTCGGCATCAAAACACCGCGGGGTTTGAGCAGTCGGCACTCCAGTGGCTGATCGAACTTCCGCTCACGCCGGATCGTCGCCGCGATCTGCTGAGTCGCCTTCAACTGCCCGATCACGAGAACCTCGTCGAACTGGTCCTCGCAGACCTGAAGCACCAGTACAGCAAGCCGTTCGGTTCCATGCCGATTCACCACCAGTTGCTGCGCAATCAACTGGATGAATGCCTTCGGCTGAAGTCCGACCTGAGGAATCAAACCAACTTCGTCAATATCTATCTCTCGAAGTTGCACCCCAACAGCGACTTGGACTGGCGAAACGAACCGGTCGCTTACGTTGCTTACTTGGAACGCCTTTCCGCATTTGTCGATACGCTCGCCCCCGTCCACAACTCGCTGAAGGCCCACGTCCTCTACCACCGCCTGGCATTCGACCAGACGTTGGGCACGTACGACAAAGCGCGTTTCATGGCGTATTTGCAGCTGCCGCGAAAGGTCAGCTACATGGAAGCCAAGTACATGCAGTTGGAGAACAACCGCCGATTCGCCGCGGATCTGAATGCCGATTTTGCCAAGACGACACTGTTGCCTCGCGTTGGTAATGACGAATCGCTGGTTCGCGACTACTTGCACCATTTTTTTCTCAAAGAGACGTCCACCAAGCCGTATGAACCCTATGTCAACGACGTCTTCTTACGTCACAATTTGGCCGAAGCGAAGATCGTCAACGGGTTGGGCGAACCCGAACAATGGTATTCGCTACTACCGCCTGACAAGTATCAGGCGTTGAAAGAACGGATCGACATCGACTTCGCAGCGACGAACTCGACGCGGTTTGCGGCAGACGCGCCGGTGAGCCTGGACTTGGATGTCAAGAACGTCCGCTCGCTAATCGTCAAAGTCTTCAAGATCAACGAACGCAACTTCTATCAGCAACAAGGTCGTGAAGTAAACACGAACATCGAACTGGACGGTTTGGTCGCCAACGATATCAAGACGTACGACTACTCGACTCCGCCGCTGCGGCGCGTCCGCCGTCACTTTGATTTCCCGTCGCTGGCCAAGCCTGGTGTGTATGTCATCGATTTCATTGGCAACGGGTTGAGCAGTCGAGTTGTGGTTCGCAAGGGCAAGCTGCGTTTTCTCGTGCGAGATCACCTTGCGGGCCATGTGTTCACGATTTTGGACGAGCAACATCACAAGGTCGACGACGCCACATTGTGGCTTGCCGGACATGAATACAAACCGTTGGAAGACGGCAGGATTGTGGTTCCCTATTCGGCACGTGCGGGCCGGGTGCCGATCGTGATCTCACGCGACGACTTCTCGACGCTGGATCATTTCCAGCAGCATACTGAATCGTACCAGCTGACAGCAGGCATCTACGTCGACCGTGAATCGCTGCTCAATCGGCGCACCGCCCGCGTGATTGTTCGCACGGGTCTCTATCTGAACGGTACGCCGGTCACATTGTCGGCCCTGGAAGACGTCCAATTGACCATCACGTCCGTCGACCACGATGGTGTGTCTTCGTCGAAGGAGGTCTCCGATTTCAAATTGCAAGAGGACGGAGAATCTGAATACGAGTTCCAAGTTCCTGCGCGGCTGACACGGCTTCAATTTCAGCTCCGAGCCAAGGTCAAGAATGCCAGCCAGAACAAGATGATTGACTTGGCTTCCTCTGATTCATTTACGGTGAATCAGATCGACCTTACGGAAAAGACATCCGACCTCTTATTGACGAAAATCAACGGCACCTATTTCATCGAAATGCGGGGTAAGACGAGCGAAAGTCGTGCCGACCGACCGGTACAGTTGGCGTGCAAGCATCGTGATTTTCGCGAGCCGGTGAACGTGACATTACAGACCGACTTGGAGGGTCGTGTCGCATTGGGGACCCTTGCTGAAATCGCATCGATCACGGCCACAGGCCCCGAGAAGACGTCGCACACCTGGAACCTCCTACGCGATCGCCACACGTATCAACCGTCACTGCACGGTGTGGCGGGCCAGCTGCTGACCGTCCCATATTTGGGCCAACTCGCAAAGCCGCGACGTGACGAATTGTCCTTGCTCGAAATGCGTGGCAATACGTTCGTCGCGGATCGTTTCGGATCCGTTACCATCAAAGACGGGATGCTGCGGATCGGGGATCTACCACGCGGCGACTATCAATTGGTGCTCAAGAAGGAGGGGCAGCGGATCCAGCTGCGACTGGCCGAAGGTCGGCGGCAAAGTGGCTACGTGCTGGGAAACAATCGCCATCTGGAAAGCAATTTGCGACCTTCTCTGCACATTACGTCCATCGAACCGCGTGCTGAGAATGTTCGCATCGCCTTGGCCGGCGCTGACAAATTCACGCGGGTGCACGTCTTTGCCACGCGCTATCACCCGGCCCATTCCGCCTACGGAAAGTTGAGCCGGATTCGCGTTCCATCGCCGCTCCGCGTCGTACCGCCAAAAGCCTCGTCACTGTACGCGTCAGGTCGCAACATTGGTGACGAGTACCGATACATCATCGATCGCCAGTTCGCCAAGAAGTACCCGGGTGTGATGCTGGATCGCCCGAGCGTCTTGCTGGCGCCTTGGGCCATGCGTAGCACCGACGCAGGCCAACAGAAGGCCGCGGCAGGAGCGGATTTCGCCCCCTCAGCTCCGCCCGCACCGCGGTCGGAGATCGCCGACGAGGCGGCGCCAGGTGAAAAGGCGATCGCTGGCGACTTTGCCAATCTTGACTTTCTATCCGAGGCATCTGCGGTGATCGTCAATACACGGCCCAACAAGAAGGGCGTGATTGTCGTTCCCAATGAACTCCTGGGCGCGCACCATTGGCTGCATGTTGTTGCCGTTGATCCGCACGACACGGTATATCGCAGCGTCTCGCTGCCAGAAAAACCGACGGATTTCCTGGATCTTCGGTTGGCTCGAAGCCTGGACTCCAAGCGGCATTTCACACAACAAAAGCAGATCAGCATCGTCAATCAAGGTGGCAAGTTCGTACTGGAAGATATCGCCTCGTCCAAATTCGAGATCTACGGTTCGCTGGACCGGATCTATGCCCTTTACGCGACGCTCTCAACGGACCCAAAGCTCGCCGAATTCAGCTTCATCCTGCAATGGCCAGAATTGACGGAAGAACAGAAACGCCAAAAGTACTCGAAGTACGCCTGCCACGAACTGAACTTCTTCCTATATAAGAAGGATGCTGTGTTCTTCGAACAGGTCGTACTGCCGTTCATCAAGAATAAGAAAGACAAGACCTTTCTCGATCATTGGCTCGTCGGTGCGGATTTGGAAAGCTTTCTCCGACCCTGGAATTACACTCGCCTGAATGTGGTGGAACAGATTCTGTTGTCACAACGCATCGCAGCGGATCGCGACCATACCGTCCGCGATGTGAATGACCGGTTCGACCTGCTCCCATCAAACGTCGATAGAGTCAGTCTTCTGTTCAAGTCGGCTCTAAAGGGCCGAGCTTTGGATAAGACGAGTAGGCTGAGTTTGCTTGAGCAGGAAATGGAAGGAGTGCCTGCCTCTGATGACGGTGCTGCACTCGGCGGGGCAGCTCGTGGCGCAATCTCTGAGACGTTAGAGTTGAAAGCCAATCGCCCTGGCAGAATGTCGAGCAGGCCACTCGGCGAATCGGAAGGCCAAGAAGCTGCCAAACGCCGGGCCCCCAGTTTTGCGAAGCCCTCACTCCAGAGTCGCTCTGGCTCCAGACAATCTCTCGAAGCGAAGAGCCCAGAGTCCTTCTATGGTGAACTTTCGCTCGAACGTAGTGCACGCCAGCTGTATCGACAATTGGATAAGACGCAAGAGTGGGTTGAAAATAACTACTTCAAGCTGCCGATTGAACAGCAGTCCGCCGAGCTGATTACGGTCAACGCGTTTTGGCGGGACTTTGCAAACCATCGTCCGGAAGATCCGTATTTCTCCGCACGCTTTGTCGAGTCAGCGCGGAATTTCCCGGAGATGATGTTCGCCTTGGCTCTCTTGGACCTGCCGATGGAGGCGGGCGAGCACGAAACCGAATTTCTGGCGGGCCGCATGACATTGACTGCCGGTAGTCCCTTGATCGTTGTTCACGAGGAAATCCGACCCACGGATGAAGCCGAAGAGCAAACTCCGATTCTGGTCAGCCAGAATTTCTTCCGACATAACGATCGATATCGTCATGTGAACAACCAACGTCTGGACAAGTTTGTCACCGATGAATTCCTCGTGCATACCGTATACGGTTGCCAGGTGGTGATCACGAATCCGACCTCTTCCCCACAAAAGCTGGACGTGCTGACGCAGATTCCCGCCGGTTCCTTGCCGGTCCTGAAAGGACATCAAACGCGCAGCGTCCATGTGGATCTGCAGCCGTATCACACGCAGACCGTCGAATATCATTTCTACTTCCCAGCTGCCGGTCAGTATCCGCACTATCCGGTCCAAGTTGCCAAGAACGAAGCCCTGTTAGCGCACGCTGACGGGACGACTCTGACAGCGGTCGAGGCACTCAGCCGGGTTGATCGTGAGTCCTGGGAGTACATTTCGCAGAACGGTCGCGACGAAGATGTGATTGCGTTCCTGACCAAGCGCAATCTGCACCGGACGAACCTGGCGAAGATCGCGTTTCGGATGCACGACAAGCCGTTCTTTTTGAAAGTCGTCGATTTACTCGCCAGTCGGCACGTTTACAACGATACGCTTTGGTCCTATGCGATCCGGCACGACGAGCCTCGCATCACTCGGGAGTTCCTCCAACACGCCGATGCGTTTGTTGCCCAGTGCGGCGGCCACTTGGATAGCCTGCTGCTGGCGATCGATCCGGTGGCCCGCAAGACATATCAACATCTTGACTACCGGCCATTGGTCAACGCTCGCACCCATCAACTGGGACGCAGGCGACAAATCATGAACGATCGCCTGTCCCAGCAGTACCACAGCCTACTGAAGATCTTGAGCTATCGTCGCGAGCTTGACGATGAGGATCTCTTGGCCGTGACCTACTATCTGCTAGTTCAGGATCGTATCGAAGAGGCGATTGGTTTCTTCGATCGCGTTAACTCAGCGAATCTCGACACGCAACTGCAATACGATTACTTCGCGGCATATCTGAGTCTCTACCGGGAGGATATCGACGCTGCCCGCGAGATCGTGGCGCGGCACGCCGATGATCGTGTGGACCGTTGGCGCATCGCCTTCGCCTCGATCGACAAGCAGCTCGATGAAATCTCAGGCGCGCAAGTCGAAGTCTTGGATCTGGAAAGCCGCGATCAAACACAGTCAAAACTGGCTGCTACCGAACCGGGGTTTGATTTCACCGTCGAGGCCAAAGAGGTGAAGCTCAATTACCAGAACCTGGAGGAAGTGTCCGTCAACTACTATCTGATGGACATCGAACTGTTGTTTAGCAGGAATCCGTTCGTCCAACAGTATTCCAGCCAATTCTCACACATTCAGCCAAATCTGAGCCACGTCGTCAAACTGCCAAAGGGCAAAGCGTCGCACCAGTACGTGCTGCCTGACGAACTGCATAACGCCAATGTGCTGGTCGAGATTGTCGGGGCCGGCACGACACGGTCACAGGCTTATTACTCAAATTCGCTCGCCCTGCAAGTGATCGAAAACTACGGCCAACTACGAATCACGTCAGCTGGCACAGGCAAGCCGCTGTCAAAGGCCTACGTGAAAGTCTATGCCCAGATGAACGATGGAAGCGTGCGATTCTACAAGGATGGCTACACTGACCTACGTGGTCGCTTTGACTATTCATCGCTGAATACCAACGACTTGGACTTCGTGAAGAAACTCTCGCTGCTAGTAATGAGCGACACACACGGCGCGGTGGTGCGTGAAGCAAAGCCGCCCAAACGGTAGGAAATCGCGAGCTCGCAGCCCTGTAGATTGTCAACCCGTTGAGTTGCCTGCGATCTGCCCCTGTAAGCCGCCAAAAAGAGAAGTGCGGATGCGACAGCGACGAAGATTAACCGGCTGTTAGTCAGTCTCACCGGTTTCAGCCGCTTGCTTGGAACTGATCAGCCGCTTGACCACCAAGGGAAATGACCCCAACAGTACGAGCGCCAGAAAGACGTCCCAGCGAAAGAAGCCGGCGGCCCCTTTTTCAGCGATGATCGTCAAGCTGAACCGCGACCCCATGAATACGTACACACACGTCCCGGGCAGCATACCCAGTTGACTGACCCACCAATACGTCCAGACGGGCATTTTGGTCAGTCCCATCACCAAATTGATCACAAAAAACGGTACTGCAGGGATCAATCGCAACGTCAAGAGATACAGAATGCCTTCACGCTCGAGTGCTTTGTTAAAAGTGATCAGTCGATCTCCAAAACGGCGCTCGATCGAATCGCGAAAGAGGTAGCGGCTGAACAAGAGGGCGACCGTGGCGCCCATGGTCGAGGCAAAACTGATGACAACAACGCCTGGCCAAAACCCCAGATATGAGGCGATCACCAACGTCATCCCCGTTGCGCCTGGCAACGAAAATCCCGTCACAGTGGCATATAACAAGAAGACCAAGAGATAGACCAGCACCAGGTGATCGTCGCGAATACGCAACAACGCCACTTCCTGACTGGCCAAGTATTGCAGAGAAAGGTGCTTGCCCAGTGTGACGTAGGCAATCACGAACAACCCGGTAACCAACAGGAAGACCAGCGCTCTTTTGGCATATTTCGGCTTGTCGCCAGAATTCATGGTGTTTCCATCCGGTTCGAACTCCGGTGTGAGTGTCTCATTGTAGCGGCCCATTGAAGGAACATCTGTGACTCTACGTACAGTGCGAGAAGCAACAAAGGTGATTGCGTTCTGCGGATGCCTCGGGTAAGGGCTGTAGCCGGTGTCAGCCGCCGCCAGCGGCCGAACCAGTCGCGCCGGTTCCGTGCGGAGAGGTGGCGATTGACAGCTTCGGATGCCGTGTGCAAAGCCGCCCACGGTGCGATGGAGTGACAAACAGCTTCCCTGCTCGCGCGAATTCTGTATGAACAGATCCAAAAAACTTGAAAATACCCCGGGATTGAGGGACTTGCAACATAGTCCGCGCCTTGCAAAAATCTGCAACACAGTTCTACTTGGTGGGGCGCGTATTCTTGTTTATCTCGGGGGCACGGAAGAGCAAAAAACTATGGGACGACAAGCGCCACCAGTAGCGTACAATGAGAAAATGCTTGCGAGCCTTGCCACTAGGCTCGAACGCGCTGCCGCGAGGCTTCGTGCGGTGCGAGATCAAGTTGATCGGGAGAAGAAGTTGGACCGATTGTTCATTTTCAATCACAAGTCGATGAGCTTGGCCGTCGAATCGGTGGAGGCTTTCTCATTTGAAACCGAGAAAGCGTGGGACGCAATGGAGCGGGGAGAACCGTATACAGCCAAGACCACCAAGGCGCAACTGTCCGGCCGCAAGGTTGAGAAAACGGCCAAGGCTGGAAGAACGCCGACGAGAAAGAAAAAGAAGTCGGCGAGAACCAAACGCCGCTAGCCGCTTGCATCTCAGACTTCAGCGCTGAAGTTGCCGCCCCTCGCCAGGAAATCCACCTGCCAGGAGTCCACGAGCGGGAGTCGCGACACGGCGTCTTGACGGGCCCGAGCGCGCGTGCCGCTGACAGCAACCGCGTTTTGGGTTACGCTAAGTGCGCCTGGGGACGTAGCTCAATTGGGAGAGCACCGGCTTTGCAAGCCGGGGGTTGAGGGTTCGAGCCCCTTCGTCTCCACTTTACGTGGCAACAACTTACGACGATCTGACTTTTGGCTAAACAGGCAAATGTCAGAGAAGTGTCAGAGAAGTTGCCTGTGAAAAACTGCCTTGGCGGCAAATTAGCGAACCTGCTGGCTCGCCTTCCAGATTTCTTTAGCCTGGGAGGTTCGCAATGTCGCACTATCCGAAACCCTTCTTTCGCAAGAGCCGCGGTCTCTGGTACGTCCAGATCGCCGGCAAGCAGCATAATCTCGGCCCCGATCGGACCGCCGCATTTGAGCGTTATCATGCCTTGATGCAGCAGCCAGCCGAGCAGCGTGTCGCAAGCGACACGGTCGTAGCGATCATCGACGCGTTCCTAGACTGGTGTCAGAAGCACCGAGCGCCTGACACGTACGAGTGGTACCGCTGGCGGCTGCAGCTCTTTGCTCAGAGCATGCCACGTGGCCTGACTGTCGGACAACTCAAGCCGTTTCACGTCCAGCAGTGGTTGGATAGTCGGCAATCCTGGGGACCTGGATCCCAACACAACGGTTGCCGTGCAGCACAACGAGCGATGAATTGGGCGGCCAGATTGGGCTACATTGATCATTCACCAATCGCCCACATGGAAAAACCACGTCCCGGAAAACGAGAGGTCGTCCTCAGCGATGAGCAGTTTGCCGAACTGAATTCATTCGTACTCGACGCAGAATTCGGCGATCTGGTAAGAACCACTTGGGAAACGGGCTGTCGGCCCCAGGAGTCTTTACAGGTTGAGGCTCGACATGTCGAACTGGAAAACAACCGTTGGGTGATGCCCGAAGGCGAATCGAAAACTCACAATGTCCGTGTCGTATATCTCACCGACGAAGCCCTTGCGATTACCAAGCGGCGGATGCTCCGATTCCCGACAGGACCGCTGTTTCGTAACGTTTACGGGAACCCGTGGACGAAGTATTCGGTCAAAAATGCCTTTGACCGCGTTCGGTCTCGCATGGGTAAGGAGGTGATGAAGTCGAAAGGGCTGCAGATTTCAGATGATGAGATCCGGACGCTTATCTCAAAACTAAATCCGGATCGAACCGACCGCGGACGGCGTCGTAGAAAGACCGGTTCAGAGCTGCGGCGAGAAGCTGTCCGAAAACTGCAAGAAAAACTCGCCAAGACTCTCGCTCCGAAGTACTGCCTGTATCATCTGCGGCACACGTGGATGAATCGCTTGCTCCGGAAAGGCGTCGATTCACTAACCGTCGCCGTGTTGGCCGGTCATCAGAACCCGTCTACGCTTGCCAAGACATACCAGCATCTGTCTCAGGATCGAGATTACCTGCTTGGCCAAGTCAAGCGAGCTGCCGGGTAGAAAGGGCCGAAGGCATGGCCGCGGCAAACGACATGTGGTGCGCAAGGCTTGCGCGCCGCTTCTGGAGGAGAAGTAC
>JASLRF010000110.1 GCA_030744095.1 Pirellulaceae bacterium
CGATCCAGCTTGCCGGCTGCGAGCCAGCGGCCATGCGGAGCGAACGACAGAGATTCGACGGCCCACCCCATTTTGGGAAACTCCTGAACAACGTCCCTGGACTTGGGCACCCCATCCATCAACTTGGGCTTGCTTTTGGGCGCACTGCGACGAGCTGTATCGGGCGATTTGACCGTAGTCCGCCGTGGCGGTTGGACCGTGGGACGCGGTACCATCGGAGTGCGCGTCCGTTCGGCCAGCGTCGGCAAGAAAAACGATAGCAAGTCGTCGCGCTCGCGTTGCTCGAATTCAGCTTCCTCTTCGTCCACAGCGGCAACCATGCCGACCAACACCGCGCCGTAGAGGACGGTTCCACGCAATCCAACGGCCAACTGGTCCCCAGGCTGCAACTTCTCTTCGACAACGCCCTGCGCCACCGTCCAGGCGATCGTTGCCAAGCTATCCTTTGCCTCGTCGTCAAAATTGCGATACTCCGGCACGTGAACGATGAATGCGCAGCGGTCTTCGTGGAATTCACAATGAGTAACGAATTCACCTTTAGTCAAAGCCGATGATCCGTCAGAGCCCTTTGTAAACACGACATCGCGCATCTTTTTCATCAACTTGGAATAGTCTGTGGCCAGCTCCAAGGCAGCCTGTGAATTCCCCGTCGCCAGACCATCGGTATCCGTGAGTACGTCCATTTCCGCATCGCGCAACCGCTTCGAGGCATCGAACGTCGCGGCCCGGTCCTCTTGCGCGGATTCCTGCTGGCCTTTGCGCCAACCGTTTTGGAAGGCCGGAACAAAAACGATGAGGGCGGCAATCGAAATCCCAAACATAAGATAGCCAACGATCAATCCGAACAAAGCCATACCCCGACCGGTCAACTGCCCTAACGAGTTCTTAATCCTCACTAGGGCAACATGCCCGGTTACAATTGCGATCAACGACGTTAGCAGCGAAAGGCCACAGACACAGAGCACAACCGGTGAAACCAATGCGAATATGACACTGATAATCGCCAATGATGAAACGATACGCGGACCAGCAACAACGAAGGGAGAATCAGGATCGTATGGGGATTTGCCTTTTGCCGCGACCGTTTCAAACCACGGGTCGCTGCCGCCGTTTTCGGGAGTAAACATGCTGGCGAATTCCTTTGTTGCGTTGCCGCCCCACAGTCGTTGTAACTGTTCACAGGGGGGGCTAGCACATTTTTCGGCGGCAAATTGTGGCCTTTGGAAATACGCGCTGGCCGAAAAATGTAGCTGACCCCTTGGTTTTCCGACCCTTGGTTCTCCACAGTCGTTGTTCGCTTCGATGCTGGGATTATTTTGAAAGTAGTCAAAGGAAACATGCAACCTGCCCACCTCCTTGTCTACAATTTTTTAGCTGTCTTTTCACGGTCTTGTCGCGTAGTTTTCTGCAGGTCGCGTGTTAAAATCAGTTCGATTTGACACCTGGATTCAATTCATCAAGCACGGTTTGACAGATGATCCGATTGATAGCATGTCTGTTCATGGCGGCGACGACACTCGTTCCTCATCTGGTGTCTGGACAGTCGACTGCTCCGTCCCAGCCGGCAATCTCTGACGAGAACATCCACCTTCGTGGGGTTTTTCAGAACGCCAGGATTCGTTTCGAGCAAGAAAAGACCGGACACGTCGCCTTTATTGGTGGTTCGATCACGGAAATGAACGGCTATCGCCCGCTGGTGATGGAGCTGCTTCAACGTCGTTTTCCGAAAACGGCTTTCACGTTTACCGCGGCGGGCATTTCGTCAACCTGTTCGACGACCGGCGCCTTTCGTTTGCAGGACCATGTGCTCGATCATGGTACCGTCGATCTGTTTTTTGTGGAATTTGCGGTGAACGATGACCAAGACGCCGGGCACGCCTATCGCGAGGCGTTGCGTGGAATGGAAGGCGTCGTGCGGCACACCCGACAGCATAACCCGCGAGCCGACATTGTCATCACTTACTTCGTCAATCCGGGTATGCTGCAGAAATGGCAGGCGAACGAGACTCCAACGTCGGTCCGAGCTCACGAACAAGTTGCCGAACACTATCACGTTCCGGCAATCAACTTGGCTCGGCAAGTTGCGCAGAGTATTTCATCGGGCGACCTGACCTGGGCTTTGTTTGGTGGAACGCATCCGAAACCTCTCGGCAATCGAATCGCGGCGCGGATGATCGATCGGCTGATGACGATCGCATGGGATGTGGAAGATCGGGACAAAGTGGAAGCACATCCGCTGCCCCAGCCTATTGATCCGAACAGTTATTTCCGCGGTCGCTTCATCAACGTTGGCAGCGCGACGATTTCTGGAAATGCTGTCCTTGAGGTCCCCAACTGGAAGGCAATCGGTGGAGGTTTTCGCGGACGATTTGGTGACAGGAAACTTCTTTGCCTGGACGGAGCAGAAGGTGAGATCGAACTCAAGTTTACGGGCACGGCCGTCGGCACGTACGTTCTGGCAGGCCCCGATGCGGCCAAGGTTGTGGCGAGTGTCGACGGATCACCGCCCAAGGCAATCGACCTCTATCATCGATTCAGCAAAGGGCTGCACTATCCACGAACTGTCATGTTTGCAACTGAACTGACACCCGGCGACCATACGCTAACGTTGCGCGTTGACAAGTCCACGCCATCCGACCGTCAGTCGGTTCGGATTCTAAAGTTTGTTGCGAACTAGGCGATGTCTGGAAACGCATACATGGTTGACAATGCAGAATCTCTGGAAGTCTTAGTCTGACCCCAATACTGTTCAATGAGGTGACGTCAATCGAAAGATGACGGGGTCGCGAGTCTTTTTCGGCCTTCGGTATTTGCCGATCGTAAGTCGTTGCCCGAAAAAGACTCCCGACCCCTCCTGGCCAAGCTGTTGATCGGAATTGCGCCCAAGCCGGCATGTCGACTATGCAGTCATTTTCAACCCCCGCTTAAGAGATTCATCTTACCCATGCTCACGCTCAACAGATTATCTGCACGACGGGCTCAATCGCCATCGCGACTGCGTTCAGCGAGTGTCGCAAGTTCCCGCGTGCGGACTCAAGCTCAACTGTTGTTGGCGGCCATCTTCATTTTGCGCGGATCAATATGTATTGCGCAAGGGA
>JASLRF010000111.1 GCA_030744095.1 Pirellulaceae bacterium
ACGGTTGTGCGGGTTTTTCCAAAGATTCTGGTTCCATCGGGCCGAACATATTCCACAGAGAGTTTTCTCTACGTGGATTGCGTGCCGTGGTGGTCCGCAGTGCCAATTCGAAACGAGTTTTGGGTTGGTGCGAGGCAACGCCAATGCGAGTTACACCGAATGTCGGTGTGGCAGTGTAACGCTTCCGTGCAGTGGCTCCTACGTCAATCTGCAGTGGGTTGAACTGAGGAGTCGCGGCGATCGCAGTGAATTCTGTTCCCGTAAACAAATCCAATTCAGTTGAATTCCCGTCAGCCCTTCATTTTGGTTCGCTGGCGAACACCCAGGGGGGAAAATCATGAACGTACGACGAACGCTGTGGACTGTGTTCGCGGGCGTGGCCATCGCGGCAACCGGTTGCTCGGGGTTACAACATCAAGATCACAACTTGCCGCCAGCAGAACGGCTAATGAGTCCGGGCCCCGGTGTTGGTGGTCCTGGCCCTGGCGTCATACCGGCTAGTTTTCCGGGAATGCGTCCAGGGATGCAGATGGGGCCAGGCGGACCTCCGATGATGCCGATCACTTCAGCTGCGCCCCAAATGGGGGCGACCATCCAGTTGCTATTCCATCGCCCCGAAGCCATGCAGGTTCGCTGGGACGTTTCTGGTGTTGGTCAATTCGATTCGGACCCCATGATCCTGCCCGGACGGAAGAACTTTCCGGAAGGTGGAATCTTCCGTCTGAAGCTGACCAGCATCCCGGGACGTGAAGGTGTCGAACTCTATCCAACGCTGGAGGTTGGACCGACGACACCGCGGACGGCGGCTTACTTGGCGCACAACGCGATTCCGATTCAGTTCACCGAGGAAGATTTCGATCAGGTCTTGAGCGGCAACTTTGTTACCAAGGTCATCTACCTGCCTGATCCGGAATTCCAGGAGATGGCGTTGGCGGGTGTCGAAACATTGGTCAGCACACGGCTTGATCCCGGTGTCGATCCGATTGTGGAAGCCGATCGCCGTGGTTCCATCATGGCAGTCATTCGACTCGGCAACAAAGATGTCGAGATGCCAGGGGCCGCTAGTACGGATCAGGTCATGGCCGCATCGTTCAACAATCAACCCCCGGCTCCGCTCGGTGCCATGCTCCCACCGGGCGGCGGAGCTTTGATGTCACCCTATGTTTCCGGAGTCACGGCACCTCAGTACGGAATGCCAATGACGGGAACACCAATCGGTCTGCCGGGACCGCCCCATATTCCTTTGGGTGCTCCTGCCGGCTTCCAGCGTCACGTCATCAACAACCACACTCGGGTACACATGCCCGGTCCAACGGAACAGTTCAAAGTCAACATTCGACAGAGGCCCGGCTACAGCTATCCGAAGCCACCGAGCCACATGTCGATTCGCGAACAGAACATCTACCCCAGTATTCCCTTCACTCGTCCGAATAACAATCGGGTTGAAGTGGTCCACTAATGGATAGAAAACACGAGAGTCCGCCGAGCCGAGCGGAGACTCGTGCAGTTTGAAACGTCGAATCAGGTCCCGCTCGGCTCGCGGGGCCTGATTTTTTTGTCACTCGACATCCACACCAAGGTCTCTCGTGCAGAACAGCCTATTCGGTATTGGAGCGTCCGTCGCTCTGCTGCTGGCGAGCACCACACTGGCGCAGGCGCCGCGGCACTATGGTCATACGATCAACCTGCCGCCCGGCACCATCGCCCAAGGCCAGCTGGCTCATATTCCCGCACTTCGCGGTTATGTGCAGCCCGTCGAGATCATTGCACCCAAAGGGGTGCGTGTTTCTGTGCGGCAACAAGGGCGATTCGCAACAGCGCCCACGGGGCCTTTGCGAATGGGATTGTTCATTGGACCGGTTTACCATCTACAGGTGACGAACATTCCATTCCAGGAGGGCTATGAAGTCTATCCGACGATTGAATTGGTGAATCGCCTCTATCCGCCGGAAGGTTCCAAGATTCGCTTTCCTATTCCAATCCAGTTGACACAGGAAGAACTGGAGATGGCCTTGTCCGGGCGGTTTGTGACGCGTGTGATCTACCTGGAGGACTCCGCCAACGCACTCGGACAGCGCTCGGACCCCGAACTGCAGGACTACTTCGAGACACCTTCGAATGAAGATCCGTTGCTGGTTGCAGACCGTTTGGGACGACCGATGGCGATTCTGCGAATGGGGTCTCGCGTTCCGGATTTCGAGCGCGGGAATGTCGGCGGTATTGGAGATCCGCCGGTCACAGTCTATCCAGCCCAGTCAGGCGCGGCGGAAGTTCGCCCAACCGATGCGGCCGCCGCAATTGAACGATCACCAGCGAACTTCCCGCGCCTTCCACTCCAACCTCGGCGGTCTCCGATCACCTTTCCCGTGGGGTATCCACAAGCACGATGAGACGCATCCTGGCTAAGCAGTTCTTAGAAGTGAACGCGCAGTTCGCAATTCAGAATCGCTGGATTTCTCAGCGTATTTCCGGGAGTCGACTGTGCAATCATTTGCAAACCCCGCTGAGCATCATCTTGTCGGCGTGGTTAACGCGATCTTGGCTGCCCTTAGTCGCTTGTGCCACGGTTCTGTTCTGTTCCTGCAAAACAATCACACCGATCACTCCTTCTCCGGACTCGGTGAACCGCTTGAGTCCGCCCAGGGTTTCAAACGACCTCATGAGTGCGCAACCCACGTCGCGCCCCCGTTGGCCGATCCAACAGATCAGCAATGCCACGGTGGTGAGACCGCCGACTGGGCATTCATGCGCCGCCTGTCAGCCACGCGGTTCCTATCCGCCATCGCTGCCAACCATGCCGCACGACGGAGGCATGTCACATCGGTCAAAGCCGTGGCAATATGGGCCATGGCCGGCTGACGAATACATCTGCAATGGTGGAGACAACGATCTGTCCGTTCAGGTCGCCAACGACTGGTCGGTGATCGGTCTTCACGAAGGGGACACTGTCGCGCATTACGATACCTTGGAGGGCCAAGTTGTCGTCGAACCGACGAACGAAGTCTGTCTGTATGCGCCGCGATTTGCCTCGGTTCGAAAAGTGACGGGTGTGATTCTGCACGAGCAACATCTGCGATCGGCTGGATTGGAATTGCCTGTACATCTGGCTCAGAGCGGCGAAGCAGAGTCGGCCACGACCGTTTTGCAGCCCGTGCAGCCTGGCCGCAACCTCGCAATCAGCTCGGCCAATCGGTTTCGCGACAAAACGCGACCGGGTGGTCTGGAGAATCTCCAGGCTGCGGTCGGTGCCCAGGGCGGATTCTTGCCGTTCGAGGATTTCCTGATCATCCGGAGCGGTCTCTTTGATAACAGCGAAAAGGCTCGCTTGTCCGAACAGCTGCAAGCCGCTTACACATGGAGTCACGATGCATCAGTACAAGTTATCGTGGACAACATCGACGTGTTGGAGGTGTCGAGCGAAAACGGGATGCAGTCGGTCTATACGTACGAGATGCCTGATGGCAAGTCGCGTCTACGATTGGTCAAAGTCGCCTCAAAGCAAAATGCCAAACCGGGCGAGACGGTTGACTTCACGATTCGCTTCGACAACGTTGGCGATCGTGTGATTGGCAACGTGACCGTGATCGACAACCTCAACACACGGCTTGAACATGTTCCAGACAGCCAGGAGTGTACGCTCAAAGCCGAATTCTCCTCGCCTGACAACGAGCACGAGACCGCGGTGCTGCGTTGGGAAATCACCGATCCCATGAAAGTGGGCACGGGTGGTGTGATCCGCTTCCGCTGTCGCGTTCGGTAGAAGGCAGTTGTTATTCGTGGTTTCTCCTGTCCAGCGGGGATTTTGATGCAGCGCGGTAATACCCGTGTTGGCCAATTGCTCCCCTCTGAGCAAAAAGCGACCGCGCCGATCGCCAACTTGCATTCTCCGCACCCTTGGGCGACGATGATGCAGCGCGAGACCCGCCCTGGGATCGCCTGACGTCGAATGCAGGAGCCCGCCATGAAGATTTTGGCCAACTGTCTGGTTGCTTTGTCGGTGACATTCCTTCTTGTCGCCACGATTCAGGCTCAAGGAGAGGCACCCGCGCCACGCGATACGTCGCGCGGCGACGAAATGATCGCTGAGTATTTTCGCGCGGAGACAGAACAGCTTCGTCGCGGCAGTATGACTAGCATCCAATCGTTGGAAGATTGGCAATCACAACGCGACGTCTATCGCAGTCAGTTGCTGGAGATGTTGGGCCTGGAGCCACTGCCGGAGAAGACTCCGCTGCAGGCGAAAGTAACGGGCCGCGTCACGCATGACGAGTTCTTTGTCGAGAACATTCACTTTCAATCTCGCCCTGGATTGTACGTCACCGGCAACCTCTACGTCCCGAAACAAGTCGACGGGAAGCTACCCGCCATTCTATACGTATGTGGTCACGGTCGCGTGAAGAAGGACGGGATCAGCTACGGAAACAAAGTGCACTACCAGCATCATGGCCAGTGGTTCGCGCGAAACGGCTACGTCTGTTTGACGATTGACACGCTTCAGTTGGGCGAAATCGAAGGGATTCATCATGGCACATATAACCACGACATGTGGTGGTGGCTCAATCGAGGCTACACGCCCGCTGGCGTCGAAGCGTGGAATTGCGTGCGAGCCTTGGACTATCTGGAGACTCGACCGGAAGTGGATTCGAGCCGCTTTGGCGTAACAGGACGCAGCGGTGGTGGAGCTTATAGCTGGTGGATCGCGGCGATCGACGAGCGCATCAAAGCCGCCGTTCCTGTGGCGGGCATTACGGACCTACAGAATCATGTCGTCGATGGCTGCGTCGAAGGCCATTGCGACTGCATGTACATGGTCAACACGCACCGTTGGGACTATGGCCAGGTCGCCGCGTTGGTGGCTCCGCGCCCTCTCTTGATCAGCAATACGGATACAGACCGGATCTTTCCCTTAGATGGGGTGATGAGGACGTTCGAATCGGTGCGCCGAATCTATGCGTTGCACGATGCCGCGGACAAGGTGGCACTGAACATCACCGCGGGCGGGCATAAAGACACGCAGGAGTTACGCGTCCACGCGTTCCGATGGTTCAATCAGCACCTCAAGAACGACGACAGCCTGATCGAGAAGACGGCCACCAAATTCTTCGAACCGCCGGAACTACGCGTTCTTGATGCATCGCCTGAGGATGAAAAGAACACAGAGATTCACGAGTCGTTTGTCGCTCACGCACCCGCTCCGACAGTACCGCTTGACGCGCTGGCGTGGGACGCCGCCTGTGAGACGCAAAGGAAGCACCTTGTCCAGCGGTCCTTCGCCGGATGGCCAGTGAAGGACGCTGATCTGGCTGTGCAGAAGAAGTTTTCCGTCGTTCGGGATGGCATTCAATTGACGGCCTTCGACTTTGTCAGCCAGTCGCCAATCACGTTGCGGGTCTACGTGGCACAGCGAGCTGGCCTCGAACGGGCCGACTTGATCGTATTGAATGTGCTCGACGACCAGGCGTGGGACGAGTTTCTGGCTACGGCGCGACGGGCATTCGAAAAGGAGTTGGCCGGCGAGCAGTTGCCGACGGCAGACCAGAAAGGCTTCGACCAGTGGAAGCAGATGTTCCAGTCATCTCCATGGGCGATGGCGTACGTGGCACCACGCGGCATC
>JASLRF010000112.1 GCA_030744095.1 Pirellulaceae bacterium
TCGCCTCGGAGATCTCCGTGCCGGCAGACCACGTGACGGTGCACCAGCATTCACGGAGTATTTTGGAAGTTCGCCGCATACTCTTAGAGCATCAGGGCCGGGCGCTTGCTGAGTTTCGTGCTGCTCAGTCCACCTTGCCGGCATCCTTCATCCGACGTCAGCCAGAATGAACCATGAATAGCGAGCCGAGGCCAGAGCGATCAAGCCGAACGCGTCATGGTTGTTGCCACGGCTCGGTCAACTGATTGACGGAGTTTTGGTGGGCGATGCTGCTGCCGAGCCCGCTTCGCCAGGAATTGGCGGACCGCCGTCGTTGCCGGTTCCGCAGACTCCTCGTCGCCAAGCATCGCACCCTCTTCCCTCTGCGAACTCTCTGCAACGGCAACATCGAGTGTCGCGTTAAGGCTAGCTGGTGTATCGGCCCGCTTGTGTGGGGGTAGTTCGCCACGCACCACGCGAATGGCCCGAGGTGCTTCGATTCCAACACGGACCGTATTTCCTTTGACCCGCAAGATCGAGATGGTGATGTCATCGCCGATACGGATTTGTTCTTCAATTTTTCGGGTGAGGACGAGCATGGCACACTCCTTTGTGAACGAAAGAACTTTCGCAGAGATGAGAAGTGGCGAAATAATACGCATGCGGCGCGCCGAGTTCGGTCGGGAAAAGAAGAAAACAGACAAGTCCCTGCAACGACGACGGTTAGGTCTGCCCAACGACACTTGCTAGTACTGGACAGTTAGTGTACAGATTTCAATCACCCTAGAACTTTTACACGATTTGGGTAAATGATGCCGCGTCGCCCCGATCTGAGTAGAGAACCGTCTTTGCGTCGTGGGATTTACACCTCACTCAGAATGACGGTCGTCAGCGCCGATTCGTGCCGCGAATGAACTACGGTTCGTGACGTTTCGCCAATTCATCGCGGAGCCGCGCGGCAAGTTCGTACTCTTCAGCTGCCACCGCATCCTCCAGACGCTCATTTAGGGTCCGACCAACTTCGTATTCCGTTCGCAAGGCCTCACGAAATTCTCGAAGTCGGGCAACGAATTCGTCTGTCTCGTATTGGTCTTCAACTTGGAATTCCTCGAACACGGTGCGGAGTTCGTCGAGTCCCTTGTTGATCTCGGAAATGGCGGTATCAGGCCCGCTTTCGTCTAGCAGTAAGAGCGCGGCCGCCTGCGTCCGGTGGAACAGTACGAACGGCCGTTGTTGCTCGTGAGAAAGTGTCCACTCTTGGTCCGGCGAATGCTTGCGGCAGAAGTCCATCAACTTGAGTGTGTGATCGGCGTCTCGCACGGCGCTTCGGTATTCCTGCAGTCGCAGCCAGCAGATGCGGCGTTGATAGAATTGGATGAATTCGCGATCCACCTCGTTGCACTGGTCGTCATCCAAGACCATTTCGTCGCCGTAACGCTGCGATTCACCCAATAGATAATCGTAAAACGTCACAAATCCATCGGGGCTCGTCCCATCGGGCCGGCCTTCGAGTTCCAGTTGCAGGACTCCCATATCGACACGCATTTGCAAAACTTCACGGTCGTCCGCACACGTGACTCGCCGCACACCGAGCGCATCGACTTCATACGGCCAATTGCGCAGTAGTTCGTCGAATTGGTGCGAATCAGTCATGCCATGAATACCAAGAGACGAGATGAATAGTGCCGGTAGCTGGACAATCCAATAAAAAAATACCGGACAGCCGTATTATAGCAAACAAGCTCCTCAACTGGTATTCGGCTGGCAACCGGCTGCTGCGTATGATTTGGGTACCGGCCCCTCACGCCAAATTCTGAGCTGATATCACAATAACCAATCTCGAGTGAGTAAACCAATGTCGATCAACCGACGCGACGAACAGCGTGCCCAGGCCGAAGAAATACTTGGGGACCGTTTGGATCAGGCGAGTTTTGCCAAGGGACTTTTTGGGGGCAGGTATCTCAGTGAACAACTAGCTGGCTATCCGCTGATAGTCGAGGAATCGGTACGCTGTCTGACCCGTGAATTGCGCGCCTTTTGCGTGGGTGAGATCGATCCCGCGGCGATTGATCGCCAGGGCGAGATCCCGCCCAAAATCGTTCGAGGGCTTGGGCGCCTGGGAGTGCTCGGTGCCTGTCTCCCGAAATCGGCCGGCGGAATGGAGCTTGGACAGGCCGACTACTGTCGATTGCTGGAGGTATTGGGCGGTCATTGTGGCGGCACGGCGTTGTTCGTCAACGCACATCATTCGATCGGCCCGCGCGCGCTGGTGCTGTTCGGCACCGCCGAGCTGCAGCAGCGGTATTTACCCAAGTTAGTCAGTGGCCAGTGGATTAGCGCCTTTGCATTGACCGAACCGGAAGCAGGCAGCGACGCCGCGAATGTTCAATCGACGGCCACGCCGACGGACGATGGAAGCGGATTCCTGATCAATGGCGAAAAACGTTGGATCACAAATGGCGGGATCGCCCAGGTGCTTACGGTCATGGCCCGCACACCGGACGTCTCGAAGCCACAGGACGGTGCACCGCAAGCGTCGCGAATCACGGCTTTCATCGTGACGCCGGATATGCCGGGGTTCGAAGTGGTCGAGACACGAATGAGCAAAGTTGGTGTCCGCGGTACCGCGACGTCAAGATTGGCGTTTCACGACATGTTTGTTCCTCGTGATCACGTGCTTGGCCAGCTGGGTGGTGGTCTAAAAGTGGCACTCACCGTCCTAGATTTTGGACGCACGACGTTTGGAGCAAGCTGTACGGGCGCAGCCAAGTTCTGCGTCGATCACGCGGCACGACACGCTCAGATGCGAATCCAATTCGATCAACCGCTGTCCGAATTTGAATTGGTTCAACAGAAACTGGCGTACATGCAGGCCGGCGCCTTCGCCATAGAATCCTGCACCTACCAGACGGCTGCGCAGATCGATGCGGGTACAAGCGATTTCATGTTGGAAACGGCCATGCTAAAAGTCTTTTCTACGGATGTGTTGTGGCAGATCATCAACGACACGATTCAGATTTATGGCGGCAAAGCCTATTTTACTGATGAGCCGTTTGAACGGATGATGCGCGACGCACGGATCAACATGATTGGTGAAGGGGCTAATGATGTGCTCTGTGTCTTTTCCGCACTGATGGGGATGCGCGATATAGGCCTCGAACTCGAAGCCATCCTGCACGCCATTGAATTACCGTTGGGAAACCTGCGTCGCCTAGGACGCTTTGCGGGGCACAAACTGGGATCGCTGTTGGTGCCCCCACAAATCGACGTACGCAACGCGCTGTTGGAGCCCCAAGCCGCAGGGCTCAGTCGGTTGGTCGCCAAGTTCGGTGCCAACGTCGAATGGCTGCTGCGCACTTACCGCGAAGAAATCGTCGACCGTCAACATCAACTGGCGCGTGTCGCACACGCGGTGATGGAGATCTACGTGAGCGCGTGCGTGTTGAATCGACTAGATACGACACTCCTGCACGCGGATGCCGACGACGCAGGTGTCCAATTTGAATTGGAAACCGGACGGTATTATCTACAGACTGCCCAACGGCGAATTCACGGCAACCTACAGGCGTTGCGCAATAACGACGACGATGCCACCACACGTTTTGTAAACGCCCTGCTAGCTCAGCGTCGGACTTGAAAGTTGAAATTCCGAGTGGCCAGACGATTATGGGCAGGTTCGTCGTCGCCGATGTACAGGACGTCATCCGCAGATGCCGGTGGCTTCATGGCGACCATGATGTGCCGGATGTCGTACATCAGAAATCCACCTGCCGCGGTCAACCAGATCATCGCCTCGACGGCCTGATGGCGCAAAACGAGCATCACGAAAGGAAGTACCAGAACCGCCGCCCAAGTCACTGCGTAGACCCAGCCTTGAAAAGTGATTGGCGTTAGACCCCAGCCGATCTTCTTCTTACGAAACCAGTGTGGCTTGCCAAACATCGCATCATGCCTCCAGACGAACCTTCGAAATATTGCCGCGACAACCTGTGTTCGTCCGGTCGCGCTAGAAATTGCCAAATTCACTGATTTTTCTTACGAAAAATCCTGTGGACACGTGGCGGGCCTTGCCGTGCAGGGCTCAAGCTCGCGAAACCACAGAGCTTGTATCAGGTTTATCTGTACAAATGAGTCAAGTTTTCAGCGACGGGCACCGACCGC
>JASLRF010000113.1 GCA_030744095.1 Pirellulaceae bacterium
CCGCGTTCCAACACGACGCGTTGTGCGGCGATATCGAGCGCGGATTTGGCGACGGGTTGAAATTCGTTGACGCGGACATTGTGCTGCAAGTCGAGCGCTTCCAGCTGGGGCGTTTCGGTCAACACAATTTGACCGCGGAGCATACCGGCTGTGAGTCGCAACTTTGTCGGTCGCCCTGCCGCTGACCCAGCCTGCCTTCCGAACAACCCACTGGAATTCTCACCAGCAGGACCGTCTGCCTTTGCAGCAGCCATCTCCGCGGCCGTGGGCTGGCGAAACCAGATTTGTGCGTCCGCCAGAAACGCAATCAGTTGCGATGAGTCCAATTCAATATGTCCGTTAGCCTGCATCCGATCGGCGCGAACGTCCACTTGATCACTGCCGGGACGAGGAACTTCCACCAAGTAGAGGTGCAGCTCGTCGGCCTTCAACGACGCCAGGTCGGCCATTTCGAGATTCGCCTGACCGACCAACGAGAGCACCTTATTCTGGCCCTGCGGTAGAAGTGAGACGCTGCCTGCCCAAGTCGCCTCGAATGGGCGTCTTTCCTTACCCATTTGGCCTCGGACAAGCCCCGGTCCCGCCGCCTGCAACCGACCTAGACGCCCGCCCTGAAGCAATTCGTACTCCAAGCGCGGCGCTTCCACGTAGTACTGCTCACTGAACAGCGTCGTCTTTTCATCGCCACTCAACTCGACACGGCGCGTGATGAAATCGTATTCCATTCTCTTGGCCCGCGCTCCCGCCCCAACGGACGGGGCGCGAATCATGACGGGAAAACCAACTGCGATGATCTTCTTCGGTTGCATTGCGCCAGGGCGTGATTTTGCGGGCTGATTGTGGGAGGCGTCCGGATCAGGGCCATCCGGCACGAATGTCGTCACGTCTGCGTTCTTTGGCATCAGATGAATTTCGAGCAGTTCGCAGTTCAGCTGGTCGCTGGGGCCGTCCAAATTGTGGCGAATCACATCCACCCGTTCTTCCAGCGAGGCGATCTGTGCACCAAAGTCAAAACGAAATGGACCTTGGCACTGGATCTCGATGGGCGTGGTGCGCCGAGCGGACAATGCTTGGTGACTGGCCGGCGTTTGCTGCTGAACGTTTGTCTGTTGATCGCCAGTCACCATCGCAAACAGATCGCCCTCGACCTGGAGTTCCACGTGGTCCACATTCTCCAATACCAACGATCGAATCCTCCCCATTGCGGTTTTCTTACGACCCCCGCGATGTTGAGGCGGTTCCAAGTGGATCGAAAAGTCGCGCCCCCTGGCCCGATTTCTGCCGAAGCGAAAACTAACCAGTGACGGGGCCCAAATTCGCTTCTGATCGATCTGAATGTTCGTTGTCTCGATGTGCAGTGCATCATCACCAGCGGAACTCGAAGCGGGGCTGAAGATCGTCACGTCGCCCAGAAGTTTTCCGCCGACAAGGTGGCCGAACCTACCCAGCGTATAGTTCGGCGGGGAAGCGAACCTGAGCACTGCGCCTTGACTGGCTTGCATTACAACCGGCCGCGGGCGCGCCTGTACTGAGGCGTTGCTACGGTCACCCTTGGGCAAGAGTCCTGACTTTTTTGGGGGGTCGACGTAGCTAATCAACGTACAACGGGGCAGCCGAAGGTCCCCATTTTCCAACTGCTTAAAATCATCGAACAGTAACGTCCCTTGGCTCGCCTCCAAGACCTTCGGCTCATTGCGTTCCCAGGCGCCGTCGGGAAAAAGTGCAAGATCGATCTGAGAGACACCGCTGCGAGAAATCGGTTCCCACTCCGATGAAACGATCTCGATGTTCGGCTCGATCAGCGGCGCGGCGATCAACGCATAGGCTAGGTAGGCCAGCAGCACGACGGCGAATGTCAAGGCAGTTCGTATCAGGCGTGAGATCACGGTGGATTGTGTCCCTGTTCCCCGAAGATAAGCAATCAATCAGTTGGAAAACTTCCGAATCATACCTTCCCACAGTCCCTTTTGTTGCAGGACGAACTCGATAGTCTCTCGGACCGCTCCGTGACCACCCGATAACTCTGTTACGTGCACGGCCGCGTCTCGAACTTCAGCAGCGGCATCCGCCACGGCAACGCCAAGTCCCACTGTTTGGATCAGCGCCAAGTCCGGCAGATCGTCGCCGATGTAACAGACCTGCTCCGGTGTCAAACCCAGCTCCTCAATGACGCGTTTGGCCGCAGAAAGTTTTGCGTCCACCCCTTGTCGAATAACATCGATACCCAACTCGTTGGCCCGCAACTGCACGACATGCGATGTCCTGGCCGTGAGGATGCCGAATTTGAATCCTGCCCGTTGCCAAAGCTCGATGCCCATCCCGTCTCGAACGTGAAACCGTTTCGTCTCGATCCCTTGATTATCGAAAATGATACCCCCTCCGGTGAGGACGCCATCAACATCCGATAGAATCAGCTCGACGTCTTTGCAGCGGTCTTCGGTCTTCATGTAGCTAACTACCGCGAGGTTGGTTCGGAAACGGAACAGTTTGCGGCAAGTCTGCGGTGCTCGCCGATGCCGAGCGCGCGTCACGCAGTGGAATTCCGCCCTCCTCAGTCGTTTTGAGTTCGGTTGACGCGGCGGCGTCGGGAAGAAGGCCAACGACATCGGTAATATCGATCATCCCCACCGGCCTCCCCTGATCGTCAAGGACAGGCAATTCACTGATCTTTCGCTCGGCCAACAACTGCATCGCGCTGGTCAGCATGGTACCACTGCGTACGGACGTGGGGTCGCACGTCATGGCGTTGCCAATGGGAATACTGAAAGTGGTGTCGCAGTTAGATTCCAGGATCCGCGCGAGATCGCTGTCCGTGAAGATGCCCGATAGCTCTCCGCTGTCACTAGTCAGCATCACGGCACCAGTGCGTCGACCTGGCTTGGTCGTCTGGACCAAAACGTCGCGTACATCTTGGCCATCTGAGGCCACGCGGCATTGATCAAGTGGCCGCATGACGTCATCCACTTTGGCCAGTTTTCTGCCCAAGCTGCCACCGGGGTGGAAACGAGCAAAATCAGTTGGAGAGAAATTTCGGATCCGGCTCACCACCAACGCCAGTGCGTCACCCACTGCCAGCATCGCCGTTGTGCTCGTACTTGGTGCCAATCCCAGATAACCTGCCTCGCGGAGTGGCCCCAAGTCGATGGTCACATCCGCCGCGCGGCCAAGCGTACTTTCTTGGTTTCCCGTGATTGCGATCACCGGCAACGACCGTTGGACCAATGAGGGCATGAGCCGAGTGACTTCTTCCGTTTCGCCGCTGAACGAGATGGCCAAGACAAGGTCATCAGGGTGGAGCCGCCCCAGATCACCATGAATCGCTTCGGCGGGATGAACCGAGTGACTATGGGTTCCTGTCGATGCAAGTGTGGCCGCAATTTTCTTACCGATCAAACCTGCTTTGCCCATGCCCGTCACGATCACATTCCCACGGCAGGCCACTAGCCGCTGGACCGCGTCACAGAATTCGTCACCAAGGCGATCGGCCAGTTCTAACAGGGACTGGCCTTCGTGGCGAATGATGGCGCGAGCAAAACCGAGTTGTTCGAATCGCGTCGACAACCCTGGCTTGTTGGCAGCTTCCATGCAACTGATCCCCGCATCATCCATGACGCGTCTGTGATTCGGTCCAGAAAAAGTCGGCGGATCTTAACCGGGTCCTGCAAATGTGGCAATGCGAGCGCGCACACCAGACCAATGGGCTAGCGTAGCTGGCACGTGGATCAGATCACCTATTTGTTCATAAACACAAACTCAATGCCATCAGGCGTGCGTTTGTTGTACTTGGCGTCGAAATCTTCGTCGCTCATCACCAGAAGCAAGATGAATTCGACGAACGGTAGTATTCCGCCGACCCCACAGGTGCAAATGACAATCGCCAGAGTGACTAGGCCAGTTGTGACCGATCCCAGGTAGAAATGGTGAACGCCCAAGCCGCCAAGGAAAAAGGCCAATAAGGCGGCGACCATTCAGCGATTCCCGGAACGGTATTAAATCGGTGGAATCCAGGGAAATGGGCCGCTATCAGTGCTACCGTTTCTAGGTGCTTGCGGCGGCAGTAGGGCAGCCGTTGCAAGCATGATGTCGGCATC
>JASLRF010000114.1 GCA_030744095.1 Pirellulaceae bacterium
CGATGGACACGGCCGGCAGCCAAGACTGAGCGGAAGAGTCGATTTTCGCCGCGTCGTCAGCGAACGTCAACCACCACGCGAAGAGGACGCCAAATTCAGGATAAGGCTTGACTTGCCAAGTGGAGTTTGCAGATGATTGCAATGGCGAATTCAAAAAACAGATGTGAATAATCCCAAGATCCTGAGTCGCAAACCGCGCATTCGTTTCCAGACATTTCCTAGCGGTCGTTACAAACGATTTACATCACGCGACGGATGTTGTGGCTAGAATACGAGTTGGGGGTAACTTGTCGTTACGGCTACAAATCCAAGCACTTTCCAGCCGACCTGACGTCGCACTCGTCAGCCGTAGGCGAATCCCATGAACATACGAACGATATTGACGATTGAAGACGATGCAGCGATTCGCCGCGGCATTGTCGACTGCCTGAAATTCTCAGGTTATCACGTCCTCGAGGCAGCCAACGGCACCGATGGACTTGAGATGGCGATGGGCTGCCAGTACGAAATGTTGTTGCTCGATTTGGCACTGCCTGGCTTGGGCGGCCTGGAGATTCTTCGCACACTTCGGAATTCACGTCCGACGACACCGGTGATTATTCTCTCTGCGCGTGGCGAGGAAAATGACCGAGTCGAAGGATTGCGGCTGGGTGCGGACGACTACGTCGTTAAACCGTTCTGTGTCAGAGAACTGCTGGCCCGTGTCGAAGCCGTGCTGCGGCGGTCTCCCGAGCGCCCCTCTGACTTGAACGAAACGCCATTTCCCGGCGGCCACGCCGACTTCTCCAGGCGCGAAGTAACGTTTGAAGACGGCGAACGCGCCGAGCTCTCCGAACGCGAGGTCGAACTGCTACGATACCTCGTTCAGAATTCAGGACGTGCCATTGGACGCGATGAACTGTTGTCCAATGTCTGGGGGATCAGCCCTCGCGGCACCACAACCCGCACCATCGACATGCACGTTGCCCGGCTACGCGATAAACTGCGAGACAATTCATTACACCCGCAGATCTTGCTAACGGTTCGCGGCAAGGGTTACATGTTTGCCAAAGCCGACTGACTGGGCGACATGACTGGATGGCCGCGACTGGTCAAAAATGTCTGTGAAAGAGCATGATGAAACGACCCTGGCACTATTGGACCGTTTTTCTCGTTGCTTTGGCCATCGTATTGCCCGCGATGACTCGGCTGACATACATGGCGATTGACCTGGATCAAGCGGAGATCGGCGCGCGACAGCAGGCCGAACTGGAGGAGGACATCAGCCGGGCGTTGTGGCGCATGGAAATGAAGTTGATGCCGATCTTGGCCAAAGAGGCGGCGCGACCCTCTTCCGCCTATCAGCCAATACTAGCGGGTGGCGAGTCTCTGCAGCCAACCGGCAAAGATCAATCATCGACGTCGCCGGTCGAGTTATCGCCATTATTGACCAACCGTTCGGACTACGTACTCTTAAATTTTGAAGTGGGGCCCAGGAACAACTGGATGTCACCGCAAAGCCTGACCGGCCGCGTCTGCGAGATCGCCTGCGGCAACGGCGCATCGTTGGAGGAGATTCAGCAATGCACGCAGCGGCTGGATGAACTAAAGGAGACGGTCGAATACAAATCTCTTTTTGACTACCTTCCCAAGGACCCGCCGCTGCTTTCGCAGATTTCAACAGGACAAGGTTCCAGCAGACCGCAACAAACCAGCTCGCCAAGAAGCAATCTTGGCAACAACATGGACTTCAACCCGCTACAACAGCAAGCCCTGGAGGATTCGCTACCCAATGCCAATGCCGATCGCGTTGGGCAATCGCAATCGGCGGCCAATACGTATGCCAACGCCCGCAGCGCGACACGGCCTCGAAACGACTTGCAGCAACGCGCCGCCGCTCTGAAGAACTACTCGCAAAAAGAACTGACCGTGCAGCAGGCAGATGAGTCGACGTTGAAAGCGGTTCGTGAAGGAGTCAGCAGGCCCGTCTGGATCGGTTCACATTTGCTATTCGCGCGGCGTGTGGAAACCGATGACGATGTTCGCATCCAAGGCTGTATTCTGGATTGGCCCAAAATCAAGCGCCAACTCCTTGAAGAGGTTCAGGATCTGCTCCCAAACATCGACATCGAACCTATTTCTCGGCTTGAACAGGTGAATGTGAGCCGCATGTTGGCAGCTCTGCCGGCCCAGTTGGTCGTGGCTTCGCCGACGGTGCCGCAGTCCGTCTGGTCGCCAATGCGTATTTCGCTGCTGATCGTTTGGATCTGCCTGTTGGTTGCGTTTGTTGGCGGCGGCGTGGTTCTCCATGGCGTGTTGCAGCTCAGCGAACGTCGCGCCGCATTTGTGTCGGCCGTCACGCACGAACTACGAACACCTCTGACGACGTTTCGCATGTACTCGGAGATGTTGGCGCAAGACATGGTGCCAGATCCGGAGCGTCGACAAACTTACCTGAAGACGTTGCAACGCGAGGCCGATCGGCTTTCGCATCTGGTCGAGAATGTGCTGTCTTATGCAAGGCTTGAAAGAGGCCCAATCGACCGAAGTCACGAACGGCTGTCCGTCAACGAGCTGTTGGGGCGGATGACAGCTCGTCTTACTGATCGAGCGGAACAGGCTGAAATGCAGTTTGTCTTGGATGTCACCGCATCCGATCGGGACGTAACGTTGGAAACCGATCCCGCTGCCGTGGAGCAGATTCTCTTCAACCTTGTCGACAACGCTTGCAAATACGCATCGGCCGCCGGCGACCGCCGAATCCACCTCGAAGTTCACGCTGCCACCAGCAGCCTGCGGCTGGCGATTCGTGACGATGGCCCTGGAATATCACCCCGCAACGCCCACAGGCTGTTTCTCCCATTTTCAAAAGCGGGGGACGACGCTGCAGGTTCGATGCCGGGAGTTGGTCTGGGGCTGGCGTTGTGCCGTCGGCTGGCGCGCGAGTTGGGTGGCCGACTTGAACTCGCACAAGGCCAAGAGCACGGCGCGATGTTCAATCTGGACTTGCCAATCGATATAATCTAGGTCGGTGAGGCGCTTGGGTCGGGGCCACCATGAATTGGTAGACAATGAACAGCGACCATGAACAGTCCCTGGCCGACGACCAGGAAATCGTCTCGGCTGTGATCATCCAAGAGCCGGTCGCACCGCCAATGACTGCCATGGAGTGCGAATCACAATCTGCCGATTTCCAGCCAGACCTGATCAAAGACCCTCCTGCCACGTGGCGCGAAATCGGGGCGATGATCCTATTGGTCATGTTGTGCGACCTGACGATCTACCGCGGTCACGGTTTTGCGGGGTACGCCCTTCTGTTCGCGACGGCACCACTGCTTTTGGCTTTCGGCGCTGTTCGTCGTGCGCTCACGATACCGTTTGCCGTCGTGGTCGTGATGCTGATTGTGCTCGTACTAAAGTTATTGTGGTGCGGATCTGTACTCTTGGTCGTGATCGGTTTCGGATTGCTAGCCGCTGTCGCAATGACGCTGACGGGCCAATGTCCATATGTTCTGGAACTGGCGATGTTCGTCTCGCAGACAATTCGATCAGGTTGGGAAGCGGTGCTTCATTACGGCCGGCAGTGCAATCGGACTTCACCGGCCATCTCGTCTCTCCCGTTAATCAACGTCATTCTTCCGGCGACGGCATTCCTTATCTTTAGCGTCATCTTTGTACTGGCAAATCCAGACCTGTTTGCATCCATCTCCGACAGGATAGGCGCACTCGTCTCCGGAATGCGCCGGTGGATGGCAAACTTCTCACCACTTGAAGTCATCTTCTGGCTGGTGACCGCTTGGTTGAGCCTCGGTTTGCTGCGCCCATGGTCAGGCACATTGCAGAGCAATATCTTGGCAGACAGGCCAGCACCGCAGAAACCCGCACCGGCTCCGCTGTTTGCAGCGTTTCGAAACACGTTGTTGACCGTGATTGGTCTCTTTGCGGTTTATCTGGTGTACGAGTTTGCCACGCTGTGGTTTCGTGAATTTCCCAAGGGCTTTCACTATTCGGGTTATGCGCACGAGGGTGCTGCCTGGCTGACGGTTGCCTTGGCGCTGGCCACGGCAACGTTGTCGATGGTGTTTCGCGGTTCGGTGCTGAACGATCCTCGTTTGCAGCATCTCCGGCAGCTGGCGTGGATCTGGTCCGGGTTGAATCTGATGTTGGCTTTGTCAGTTTACAATCGACTGTTCATCTACATCGAGTTCAACGGTTTGACGAGGATGCGGATGGTTGGCTTGTTTGGCATCTCGCTGGTTGCCTGTGGTTTTATCCTGGTCATCATCAAAATTTCACGGAACCACAACGCAATTTGGCTTGTCCGACGGCACTTATGGGCGCTGGCCTTGGCTGTCTATCTATTCGCATTGACGCCCGTCGACACACTGGTTGTGCAGTACAACGTGGGGCGGATCTTGGACGGCGACGAAGCGCCGTCAGTCCAAATGACTGTCCAGACGATCGGTTCCGAAGGAGTGCTTGAGTTGCAGCCTCTGCTAAGCTGCAGGAATGACATCATTCGCGAAGGTATTCAAGCGATGATGGCAAACCGGTTCGAACGCGCCGAGGAAATCGCCGAAAGTCGACAACGTGAGGGCTGGACGACTTTTCAAATTGCGGATCAAAGGGTGCTTAACGGGCTCCGTGCGTCACAACAACAATGGCAGCAACTCGAAGACCACTCGTCACGCGAGGAGGCTTGGCAGCGATTTACGGACTATGCCTATCAGTGGTATTGATCTTGAAGAAGTTCATGTAAATGGTAATGGAACTTTCCCAACTTTCCGCCGTAGTTGCCGGCGCTAATGGCGATCACGTCGTTTGCCGCGGCAGCCTTGATGGCCACAACCATGGCGTTTGCCACGGAGGCTTCATCGACGCCATCAATGACGATTTCGTACGCACACTGGACACCTCCGTGAAGTTTGGATTCGACGCGACCCCGTAGCGCCGGGCAATAGGCGTCGGCCGTCGAAGCTGGCAGACCCTTGTAACGCGATCCAACTTTGCTGCCGCTGCGAGCAACTCCGCCGGGAAAGGGTGCGATCACATTCGGCTGTCCGCTGACTGCTTCGGAAGCGCGCCGCGCCGCATCCAGGCCGGTACGCTGATCGACTGTTTGCATGATAATGTTCCCACCGGCCACACCTTTGGAAACACCGACCGACTCTTCCACCAGGAACTCGCCGTCCATGACCGGGATCCGCCAATACCGTCGCTGGGCAACGATCTTACTTTTCTGAAAGCCGTCACCAAAGAAACGAATGTGTTTGCCCAGCGGAATGCGTTCTTCCGCAGTTTCCAGTCCATCGTACACGGCCGTCGACGGACAGGTCATGACACATTGTCCCACGCGATTCGAGACTGACTTGGTCAAGGCGTCGGCGGAGAACCCGAAAATCAGGACGGCGACTCCCGGCCGGCCATCCAGGGTGTCATCCGACGACAGACTCCGTTCCACACCCGTCTCGGCGTCACAAGAAATGACGGACGCACTATACCCGGTCAGTTCGCGGACTGCCGCATCCAACCAATACTCGTCATGAGCCGTGACGATCAGCCGCGTGTAGTGCATACCGAAGGCTTCGGCAAACGTATCCTCAATCAGCGTGGAGCCAATCTTCAACGTGAAACTCCGACGTACGTCTTGGATGGAATGGACTTCAAGTCCCCCATGATGATCCGAGAAGGCCGGTCTGCCAAGGCGTCATCTGGGCTTCGACTGAACCGCGGAGGCCCCCGCACGAGATCATCTAATCACCGCAGGTTCGCCCCGACTACCTCGACCCTAGCCAGATCGGCGACGTTCAAGCCTATTCGGCGACTCCTAGCGTGACGTTGAGATCGACTTCGCGACCTTCACGGATGATCCCTAACACCACTTGGTCACCCGGCTTCTTGTTCTCGACCACATCCAGCAATTCGTCGCCACTTCTGACCGGTTTGCCATCAATCGCCAGAATGAGATCCGCATTACGACGGTCGAGGTAGGTTCGTTCAGTGATGAAAGGCCCAGTCTGTTTGCGTTCGGTAATCCATTTAAAGCCTCGCAGCCCTGCTGTGTCCGCGGGGCCTTTCTTGATGACTTCGATCACTAACAAGCCGCGATCAGTTTCGTAGACGGACGATATCCCAATCACGGGACGAAGCACGCGACCGCGCTCGATCAGCTCCGGTACGACGCGCTTGATCGTGTTAACCGGGATGGCGAACCCGACTCCCGAATTGGCTTGCGTGTGGCTGGCAATCGCGGTGTTCATACCAATCATCGTGGCTTGACCATTTAACAGAGGTCCGCCCGAGTTACCGGGGTTCAAAGCCGCGTCGATCTGGATGACAGACTTGATATCATCACGCGAGCGACCTGTCCGTGACGGCAGCTTGCGATTCAAGCTGGACAGGATGCCGACGGTCAGCGTGCGTTCGAGCCCAAATGGGTTCCCGATCGCAAGTGCTTTTTGCCCGACGCGCAGATTGCTTGAATCACCGAATTTAATCGGATAGAGCGCCTCGCGTGGCGCGGAGATGCGCAGCACCGCAATGTCATTGGCCGGATCGCGACCAATCAGTCCTGCCTCGTATGACTCGCCGTTGAATAACGTGACACTGACCTCACTTGCCCCTTCCACCACATGCCAATTGGTCAAAATGTGCCCGGTTGTGTCGAGCACCGAACCGGAACCCGTGCCGGCCGGAACGTGATCGGAACGCATGAACATTTCGCGCGTCAACGTTTTCGTCGTGATGTGGACAACGCTCCGATTGACAGTCTCGTAGACAGAGATGTTCACGCGTTCGTCAGGCGTAAAGCGGTTCAGGTCTGCTCTGGCAACAACGTGCGGTGTTCGCGTCGCCCCGGTATCATCGATCAAATCCGCAGGCACTCGAGTCGGCGGCGCTACGAACCGTGTTTCCTGGGCTGTCAAACCGGATCGGTTCGATTGATCTGTCATTGCAATCGCCAAGATC
>JASLRF010000115.1 GCA_030744095.1 Pirellulaceae bacterium
GACAAAGCCATCGACGTGATCGACGAATCCGGTGCACGGGTGAGGCTCCGCACGATGACCCGTCCGCCCGACTTAAAAGAAATCGACGAAGAAGTCGAGCGATTGAACAAGGAAAAGGAAGAAGCAGTCGCCAATCAGGATTTCGAGAAGGCCGCTTCGCTCCGCGATCAGGCTGACAAACTAAAGAAGAAGAAGGAGCAGATTACGCGTGAATGGCGGGAGAAGTCTCGTGAGACTGATGGCGTCGTCGATGAAGAAGTCATCGCCGAGGTGGTTTCCAAGATGACGGGCATTCCACTGACGCGACTCTCCACCGAGGACAGCCTCCGGCTGATGAAGATGGAAGATCAGCTGCATGAACGGGTGATCAGCCAGCAGGAAGCAATCAGGGCGATCTCCAAGGCTGTTCGGCGAAGCCGGAGTGGCCTGAAAGATCCCCAGCGACCCACCGGCTGCTTTGTCTTCGCTGGCCCGACGGGAGTTGGAAAGACATTGCTCGCAAAAGCATTGGCCGAGTACATGTTTGGCGACGACGATGCGTTGATTCAGATCGACATGAGCGAATACATGGAGAAGCACAACGTTAGCCGTTTGATTGGCGCGCCTCCGGGCTATGTCGGTTACGAAGAAGGCGGTCAGTTGACCGAGAAGATTCGTCGCCGGCCGTACGCCGTCGTGCTGCTGGATGAAATTGAAAAGGCTCACCCCGATTGCTTCAACATGTTGTTGCAGGTCATGGAAGAGGGCCGTTTGACGGACAGTTTTGGTCGCAACGTCGATTTCCGCAACGTGATTCTGATCATGACCACCAACGCCGGTGCCGAAGCGATCAAGAATGAATCGTCATTCGGATTCCAAAAGCCCGATGACAATGCTTCATACGACAGCATGAAGGCGCGTGTTAACGATCAGATTGAAAAAGTCTTCCGGCCCGAATTCCTCAACCGGTTGGACGACGTGATCATCTTCCGTCACTTGACGAATGAAGATCTGAAATCGGTCATCGATCTGGAATTGGCGAAGGTCCGTTCGCGTCTGCTCGAGCGAGGCTATACGCTTAGCCTGACTGATGACGCCAAAGAGTTCCTGATCAGAAAGGGATCGAATCTCGACTACGGTGCCCGACCGCTGCGTCGTGCCATTGAGAACTTTGTAGAAGATGTCCTCTCCGAAGAACTGCTTCAGGGCACGTTCCAAGGCAATGATACGATTGTTGTCGAAGTCGTTCGCGACGACGAGGACAAGGTTCGGCGCCTCCGCTTCCTCGGCGAGACCAACCAACCGCCGGAGGAACCTGTGGGTGCAGCTGCAGGCGAAGCGGAGTCACCCGGCGAAGAAGAGGCGAAGTAATCGGCAATTACACACCAAACCAGGGCCCACAACCGAAACTTGTGGGCCCTTTTTTCGTTCTTGTCTGACCTTTTGTGCGCCAATAACCCAACTTTCCCTAGCTGCGCTGGTCGGCACAAATCGAACAACCCGCAAAGTTTCTCTCAAGCGGGGCGTCAGGTGCGACGACAAAAGAAGCGACGAACTCGGATTGCGCTGCGCGCTTGCCGCGACGCAACAATGCTCGCCCTAGAGAACCGCTGGTCCTGACATGCCGAATGACAGCACAACGCATCGGAATTCCGCGATCAGCGACTGGGTCGCTGATTGGGGTGCTGCCGTCATCGATAGCATCACGTGGCTCGGCGATTTTGGGCTTTTCTGCGGGCGAATTGCCTGGTGGCTGTCGAGGCGCTGGCCCAAACGTGAGACATTGCTGCCGAGTTTCTATCAAGTGGGTGTATTGAGTCTGCCCGTTGTGGCGTTGACAGGTACGTTTATTGGCATGGTGCTCGCCGAACAGAGCTACTGGCAATTCCGGCAACTTGGTCTCCAAACACGGCTCGGCGCTGTGATTAACATGAGCCTTGTTCGTGAACTTGGCCCAGTTCTTGCCGCCACGATGCTGGCGGGTCGTGTCGGCAGTTCGATGGCAGCCGAGTTGGGTACGATGCGCGTGACCGAGCAGATTGATGCGCTATCCAGCATGGGTGCCAATCCAATCCACTATCTGGTGGTCCCTCGAGTGCTGGCCTGCCTGCTGCTGATTCCCGCACTGACCGTCATGGCCGATTTCATGGGGGTCGTCGGCGGCTACTTCTACTCTGTGTCGCTTCTTGGAATCGACATGCACCACTACTGGTACAATTCCAAGCAGTTTGTCGGCAATTACGACATGTTCAGCGGCGTTGTGAAGAGCCTCTTTTTTGGCGTTGCGATCGCCACGATTGGTTGTTACCGCGGCTTTCATTGCACGCCGGGTGCCGAAGGTGTTGGCCGCGCATCGACAGCCGCATTTGTTTATTCATTCATCATGATCTTAGTTCTGGACCTCGTCATCGGAATCCTGCTCAATGCGATATATATGGCCGTTTGGCCAGAGGGAGCAAGGCTGTTCTGATGAACGATGTGCAATCAGCTGGATCACGAACCGACGAGCCCTTGGTGGAATTACGCCAATTGGACGTATCCTTTGGGCGTGATCGTGTCCTGAGGGACGTAAGCCTGTCGGTCAACAACGGGCAAACATTGGCAATCATTGGCGAAAGTGGATGCGGCAAGACAGTATTACTGAAGACGGTCATTGGTTTGATACGCCCGAGCGGAGGCTCAGTGCTGTTCGACAATCACGACTTGTCGTCGATGCGCGAGGACGAGCTATCGCGAGAGCGGATTCGTTTTGGATTTGTCTTTCAAAATGCGGCCTTGTTTGACAGTCTGACTGTGGGGCAGAATGTTTCGTTTCCTCTACGCCAACATGGACGTTTTTCACAAGAAGAACTCAAACAGAAGGTCCTGTCACGACTGGCGGCCGTCGGACTGCCTGACTGGGTAATCATGAAGAAGCCTGCCGAGTTATCGGGTGGTATGCGAAAGCGTGTCGGTCTGGCGCGAGCCTTGGTCATGAATCCAGAATTGGTCCTCTACGATGAACCGACCACGGGGCTGGACCCGATCATGAGCGACGTCATCAACGAGCTAATGCTCCGCACCTCGCGAGAAAACCCCGTGACTAGCATCATCGTAACACATGATATGCGAACGGCCACCAAGGTCGCGGATCGCATCGTCATGATGCTGCCGCTGGCGAGAATCTCCTTTGAAGATCCTCAGATCATATTTGACGGCACACCGAGCGAACTAACGGCGTGTGGGGACACACGCGTCCAGCAGTTTGTCCGAGGTGAAGCGGGCGAGCGTTTGATGGAGATGCGTCAAGCTGAAGACAGTTACCTGGAGACAGCGGAGTAAGCCAAGGTTTGCGCCTGCGGCGCACCGACTTCTAGCGATTTAACATGAACGAACGGGTCATTCAATTTCGAGTTGGTGTGGTTGTCGTTGCGGCGGCCATCATCACCTTCATACTGGTCGTCATTTTCGGTCAGGGCCTACCGTTTGTGGTCTCACAGTACACTGTCAATCTCCACTTTCCTCGTGCTCCAGGAGTCACCGTAGGTACGCCAGTCCGCAAGCAAGGTGTGTTGATCGGACGTATTTCTAGGGTCGAAATTGACGATGAATTAGGCGGCGTGAATCTCACTGCCAAGATTGATCGCGATAAGAATCTCTATGAAGACGAACTGTGCTACATCAAGACGTCTTCATTGATCGGGGATCCGGTTCTGGAATTCGTTCAACCGAAACAGTTCGTGACGCCCAGAACACGTCTTCAGGACGACGGCCTGGTGGCGAATGGAATCGTGGGAAGTGATCCGCTCGAAGTGATTTCCAACTTAGAAGGAAACGTACGCGACGTTCTCACCTCGATCGAATCCGCCGCCGGACACGTAGGGACGCTGGCGGAGAGTTTGAATTCGACGTTCGGGGCGGAGGATGACAGTTTCGGCCGCCTGGTACGGAAGTCGGAATTGGCACTCGATCAGTTCAGCAACACCATGACCACGATTGACGAAGTGATTGGCGATCCAGAGATGCGACGCTCGTTGAAGCAGTCGCTGGCGGGCCTGCCAGCCGCGATGGAAGAGATGAGAACTACGATGACTGCCGCGCGGAGCACGCTTGCCGGTTTTGACCGGATGAGCGGAAAGGCGGAGGTGAATCTTGACAATCTCGAGAAGTTCACCGAGCCGCTGGGCGAACGCGGCGAAGCACTGGTCGCCAATGTGGACGCCAGTGTGGCCAGTTTAGACGAACTACTACGTCAACTCGTGACATTCGGCGAAGCTTTGAACAACAGCGAAGGTTCGCTTGGGCAGTTTGTGCACAACCGCGAACTCTATGACAGCCTCAATGATGCGGCAACCAGGATCGAAAAGGCCACGCGAACGATCGCTCCGATCATGCAGAATGTCAACACGCTGACGGACAAGCTTGCTCGCGACCCCCGTCTGCTCGGAATCAAAGGGGCGCTCGATCGCAAACCTTCTGGGGCCGGTCTCAACACGGCACCCTCGACCATGCTACCAACCTATCATGGCCGAGACCCGTTTCCGAGATAGGGCAACGGCTGAGTGAAGCTCGCGTCGCCTCCCACAGGGACATTGCTCAACGGAATGTTTGGCATCGGTGTCAGATGGCCGAGACGTGAATTATTGCGCAAGGCATCCGCGCGGCCAATCAGCTGCTCGTTGGGTACAACCTGCAGAGGTGCCATCTGCACTTCGACCAAACGCTCGTCACGGATCTTGGCTGGCCAGAGATTCTCGGAAATGAAGTCGATTACCGGCAGTTGGTACCAGGGTGGCGAAAACCGCTGCTTGACGATCTGCGGCTCGAAACCGTCTTTGAACAATTGGATCTTGCGCGTTCCATAATAGGTAAATGCCGTTGAAACCGGTGTCACGCCAATCTTCTGATCGTCCACGAAAACTAAGGCGCCAGTTGGGTTGCTACGGATCGTCATCCTTCGTCGAACGCAACCGCACGTCGTCAGGCAAAGGCCCAGCAACAGAC
>JASLRF010000116.1 GCA_030744095.1 Pirellulaceae bacterium
GTTGGCGTGGCAAATACCAACCCAATATGAACGACCGCGACACATTGGAAGTTCATCTGAACGTGTTTGGAGAATTCGATCCCGTTCTGGCTGAAGAGTTTCGGCGGAGCAAGTTTGTGTTTCTGGCCAACGGGTCTCCGATTGTCCAGGCCAAAGTTTTGGATCAGGTCACCGACGCCCAGTTGACCGTTGCGGACACGATGGATTTGTGGATTCGCGAACAAAATGACGAATTGCGGGCGCTGCTCAAACGAATCGACGGTTTAGTGCTCAATGATTCCGAGGCCAAGCTGTTGACCGGTGAAGAGAATCTGGTGCTTGCCGGCCACAAAGTCCGAGAAATGGGGCCACGGTTTGTTGTCGTGAAAAAAGGTGAACACGGAGCGATGTTTTTCTCGAAATATGAAACCTATGTCCTGCCGGCGTATCCGACCGAACAGGTCATCGATCCGACCGGAGCTGGTGACAGCTTCGCGGGAGGCATGATGGGGTTCTTGGCCGAGCAGGACGATTTCGAACCGGTGACTCTGAAACGCGCCATGGCTTATGGAATTCTCGTGGCGAGCTACAACGTGGAAGACTTCAGTCTTGACCGTATGCAGAGAATTGAGCGTGACGACATCGAGCGGCGGATGGAGAAATACCAGAAGATGTTGCTCTTTTAAGCCTGTCATTCTCCTCGACCGACCCGCCAGGGGAATCCGTGCATGTCCTTGATTCGCACCTTCATCGCCATCGAGGCGTCCGACGAAGTTCGCAGACGTTGTGCAACTTTGATTCGCACGTTGGGTGCCGGCGAAATAGAAGCGACGTGGACTCGCACCCAGAACTTGCATCACACGCTCAAGTTTTTGGGCGACACTGCTGATACGCAGCTACCCAACGTGTGCCGCGCCATGGCCCGGGCGGCTGCAACCGTCGAGCCGTTCGTGTTGGAGTCGGTTGGTGTCGGCGCATTTCCCCGCATCGCGGCACCGCGCACCGTTTGGGTTGGGGCCGGAACCGGCGCGGAGGCGATCATCGCCTTGCACGATGCGCTTGATCAAGAACTGTACGAAGTCGGCTTTGCCCTCGAAGCCCGTCGCTTCCAGCCTCATTTGACCCTTGGCCGAGTCCGCAAAGCGGGAAAAACGCGAGAGACCCTGGCGCGACTCATCGACGACTACCGCGACTTTCAGGCCGGACACACCTCCGTAAGCGAAGTCGCCCTGTTGAGCAGCGTGTTGCAGAAGGGAGGACCCGTCTATGAGGTGCTCGGACGCGCTCCGTTAGCCGCCCGTTGATTTCCGCGTAGGCCCAATGCCGTTCAATGATGTTAGCCGGGAAGATCGGGAGTCTCTTTTTTTGGACAACGTCTGATCATCGGTAGACGCCGATGGCCGAAAAAGACTACCGACCCGTGCCAATGGACACAGCGCAGGGACCAACGGAATCGGTCCAACAGCGAGTTTCAGGGGGATTAGGTCGAATTCTGGAAGAAGCCGGTTTTTTCCTGTTGAAAACACGGGATGAACTCGATATAGTATTCATATGTTCACTATTCTCCCGATCAACATAGGTGCCCTATGCTGTGCACCAAAAGGGCAGACGTCAAAGGAGTTACAATGGCAACCGCACAGAAAACACCTCCCAACAAAGCAACGGAAAACGGAATGTCGAAGAAAGAGAAAAGCGGCCGAGCGACGAAATCGTCAGCAGCCAAGAAATCGGCACCAGTAACGGCGTTGATTGACCAGAATCAGAGTTTGAAGAACACCCTTTCGCAAATCGAAAAGCAATTTGGCGAAGGGTCGATCATGCCCTTGGGGAGCGACGCGCGTGGCGCTGTCCAAGGCGTTCGAACGGGCAGCCTTTCGTTGGACATGGCGTTGGGTGGGCAGGGAATTCCGCGCGGACGGATCATTGAGATTTTTGGCCCGGAATCCAGCGGTAAGACAACGCTGGCACTGCACGTGATCGCCGAGGCGCAAAAGGAAAATGGCATTGCGGCGTTCATCGATGCCGAGCACGCGTTCGATCCCACTTGGGGCAAGAAAATCGGAGTCGAACTGGACACGCTGCTGGTCAGTCAACCCAATAGTGGCGAGGAGGCCATGCAGATCACGGAAATGCTGATTAAGTCAAATGCGGTGGACGTCATCGTGATCGACTCCGTGGCGGCTTTGGTGCCACGTGCGGAACTTGCTGGCGAGATTGGCGATTCACACGTTGGCCTGCAGGCTCGGCTGATGAGCCAATCGATGCGCAAACTGACTGGTGCCATTGCCAAGACCAAGACGGCTGTGGTCTTTATCAATCAAATTCGCGAAAAAATCGGCGTGATGTTTGGTAGCCCGGAAACGACTCCCGGCGGCCGCGCACTGAAATTCTACACGTCGTGTCGCATCGACGTGCGACGGATTGGACAGCTCAAGGACGGTGAGGATGTGGTTGGCCAGCGGGTGCGAGCCAAAGTGGTCAAGAACAAGATCGCTCCACCATTCCGGATCGCCGAATTCGATATGATGCACACCAATGGCATCAGTTATGAAGGTGACATCCTTGATCTCGCTGTCGAGCACAAGATTGTGAGCCGCAGTGGAGCTTGGTTCAAATACAAGGACGCGTACCTCGGTCAAGGCAAAGAGAAGGCTCGGGCGTTCCTGACAGAGAATCCGGAAATTACCGAAGAGCTGAAGGCAAAAGTTTTAGTGGCGGGAGGATATGGGATCGAAGCACCCACCGATGGCCAGCCGGAAAACGACGGCGATGGTCCTAGCGACGCGTGACACGGCAAGCCAGCCGAAATCACAACGTGGTTTGAGACGACCTGTTTCGAGGTGTCTGTCCGATGTTCTGCGCTGTCTTCGCTGCTTGATGCTGTTCGTAGCCATCGGCATCGTAACGCCGCGGATCACGCTGGCACAGCAACCAAGCGGCCTTCAAGCGGCGATGGCCTTGGAGCAGTCACTGGTCCGTTCAATTCAGAAGTACGAGCGATCCGTTGTCGCGATCGCACGTGTCCGCCGTCCCGAAAACCAAGCCGATGACCCTGCCGCCTTAGGGCCGTTAGCGGTTCCGCAGTTGTTTGCCGACGGAGATTCGCCGGCACACCCGGATTTTGTCCCAAACGAGTTCGGTGCGGGCGTGGTCATCGACTCTGACGGGCTGATCATGACCACAGCCCATCTTCTGGGCGACTTCCAGACTTCGGACTACTATGTCTGGCTACAGCATCGGCCGTTCAAGTCGACGATTCTGGCCGTAGACCCTTGGTACGACCTCGCCGTGTTGAAAATCGACACCAGTGATTTGGTTCCTGTCACGTTTGGAGATGGTAGACGACTAAAGAAAGGGCAAATCGTTGTCGCACTCGGCAATCCCTACTCAATCGCACGTGACGGAGAAGTCAGTGCGAGCTGGGGAATTGTTTCGAATCTCCGCCGACGCGCACCAAGGATTCCGCGGGCGGCTCCGGAATTGCGAGGTCGCCCAACGCTACACCACTTCGGCACATTGATCCAAACGGATGCCCGACTGAACATCGGGTACAGTGGCGGAGCCTTGATCAACTTACAGGGCGAGATGATTGGATTGACCACGTCGTACGCTGCGGGAGCAGGTTTTGACAAGGCGGCTGGTTTCGCCATACCTATTGATGAGAATCTCCAACGTGTTGTTGAGTTGCTCAAGCAGGGGCGGAAACCGGAGTATGGGTTCTTGGGAGTCGAGACGGAACAACTTGCCGAGGAGGTGCGACGTGCAGGGCAACACGGGGCGCTTGTTCGCCGTGTTCTTCTTGGCACGCCCGCTGATCGAGCCGGTCTCAAGGCTGGCGACCTGATTACGCACATTGATGGCCAGCAGTTATTTGTCACCGACGACATGATCCGGCTTATCGCCGCACGATCTCCGGAAATGCCAGCCGTCTTGTCCGTTGCCCGTGGCTATCAAAGCGGACGCGCCGTCCCACGTGAAATGTCCGCCATACTGACCAAACGTTATTTGCACACCATTCGTCCTCAATATGGGACCGCCCCAGAACAGACATGGCGCGGGATGCGAGTCGACTATTCGACGGCGTCCCCAGATTTCGCATTCTTGGCCGCTGCATTTGATCCGACAAATTCCGTATTCGTGGCGGATGTCGCCAAGGAATCTGCGGCTTGGAATGCCGGTATTCGAGCGGGCGGCTATGTGACCCGTGTTGCCGGAGAGAAAGTCGTTGACCCACGCAGTTTTCACGCCCTAGTGGCCGACATCGACGCCGATGTCGTCCTGCAAATGCGGACGACACAGGGCACGACTCGGGTGCGAACCGTCTCGCCCTGATAGCGGTCTGTGGCTATCATGTCCGCTTCATCGTCGGCCGGTCGAGATACGTTGAATTCTCCATCGTAGGCCGGGAACAAGCGAAACGGAGTTTCGGCAGAGTCGGAAAAACGAAGATCTCTGTCGCTGAAATCACGTCACTCGATGGACGACAAGACGCCGACGTTTTTGGATGAGCCCGCGTCGCAACAGCCAGTATGCCTCACAATTGCCGGTGTAACCAAGCTGCCCGCGTAACCAAGCTGCCCGCGTAACCAAGCTGCCCGCGTAACCAAGCTGCCCGCGTAACCAAGCAAACCATTGCCATGAAAACTGACGAACTACGTGCAAAGTACCTCGAGTTCTTTGAATCCAAAGGGCACGCCCGCTGCCCCAGCGATGTTTTGGTGCCAACCTGGGATCCGTCGGTCTTGTTCACACCTGCCGGAATGAACCAGTTCAAAGACCATTTTCTGGGTAAGGTAAAGCTCGAATTCACACGTGCGACGACTTGCCAGAAGTGCTTGCGCACGGGTGACATCGACAATGTTGGTCGGACGGCCTACCACCATACGTTCTTCGAGATGCTCGGCAATTTCAGTTTTGGCGACTATTTCAAACGCGACGCCATCAACTGGGCGTGGGAGTTTCTGACCGACAAGAAATGGCTGGGCATCGATGGAGAGCGGTTGACTGTCACGGTTTACCACGGTGATGACGAAGCCGCCGGCATCTGGAGCAGCGATATTGGCTTGTCGCCGGATCGCATCGAACGGATGGGCGAGCATGATAATTTTTGGCCCGCCGGGGCTCCCACTGAGGGACCTGATGGAGTTTGTGGTCCGTGCAGCGAGATCTTCTACAAAGATGACTTTGGCGATGAAGTCGAAATCTGGAATCTGGTCTTCACACAGTTTAACCGAGTCGGTGATCCGCCTGACAATCTGCGGCCGTTGCCCAGCAAGAACATCGATACGGGTATGGGGTTGGAACGCGCTGCCGCCTGTTTGCAGGGCGTTCGAACGAATTATCACATCGATATTCTCCAGCCAATTGTCGACGCGGTCGCTGACGCGTGCAGTCTGAAATACGATTTCGCATCGGACGAGGGCCGCCGCCTACGCCGCATCACTGACCACCTACGTGCCTGCGCGATGGCCATTCACGAAAACGTCTATCCTGGCCCGCAAAAAGAAAAATATGTGATCCGCCGCTTGCTGCGTCGTGCCGTGCTGGATGGTCATCAACTCGGGCACCGTAATCCCTTCTTGTTTCAACTTGTGCCTGCTGTCATTCAGCAGATGAAGGTGCCTTATCCCGATCTGGTGGACACCGTTGAACGCGTTTCGAGCGTCATCAAGAACGAAGAGTCGAGTTTCCTTGCCACGCTTGATGCTGGGCTCGCCAGAATTCAGAAGATCTTCGGGACGATGAAGAGCGCAAACCGCACCACCGTCGATGGTGGTGAAGCGGCGGATCTGTACCAGACTTATGGCGTTCCGCCTGAGGTCTTCGAGACCATGGCGGCCGAGAGTAATCTGGCTTTTGACTGGGACGGTTATCGCCGGGCGATGGAGGCGCACGGTGAAGCGTCCGGCAAGGTCGTGCACACCGTGATGGGTGGCGAGACGAGTCCAATTGACGCGATCAAGAAGGTGCTGCATCACGTCAGATTTGTTGGGTACGATACCGAGCGGGCCGAGGCGGAACTCAAATTCATCGTGGCCCGCGATCAGTTGTGCGATCATTTGACCGAAGTCGGGAAAGACGCGCCGGTCTCAGTTGTGCTCGATCAGACACCGTTCTACGGCGAATCAGGCGGACAAACGGGCGATGCCGGCACGATTTGTGGTGATGGATTTCGCTTTCAGGTCTCCGACACGCAGAAAGATGGCGGACTGGTCGTGCATCAGGGGCATTTGGTCGGAGGCGAGATGCGTACTGGTAGCCAGGTAACCGCCGAAGTTGCCGGCAGCCGACGACAGGGAATTCGGCGCGCTCATTCCGCAACGCATCTTCTGCATTACGCGCTGCAGAAGAACTTGGGGACGCACGCTCAGCAACAGGGATCGAAAGTGGACGACGATTGGCTGCGGTTCGACTTTACTAATCTCGCGCCCGTTCCGGAAGAGTCACTGGCCAAGATCGAAATGGATGTCAACGCCCTGGTCGCCGGGGCCGCGCAGATCCAATGGCAGACGCTCCCCTTGGCCGAGGCGCGTCAAGCGGGCGCGATGATGCTCTTCGGCGAGAAATACCCCGACCCGGTGCGCATGGTCTCGATGGGTGAGTTCAGCAAGGAACTCTGCGGCGGAACACATGCCGACAGCACGAGTGACGTCGGCCTGCTGGAGATCATCAGCGAAGAGGGTGTCGCGGCAGGCACCCGGCGAATCGTCGCGCTCACCGGCAAGCGAGCCGCCGAGCACGTCGCAGAGAATCGGGCCGCCGCCGAGGCTTCTGCCGAAACCCTCGGCGTGGGC
>JASLRF010000117.1 GCA_030744095.1 Pirellulaceae bacterium
TCCCACCAAAAATAACCCAACTCGCGGAAACCCTGATCAACATGGCCGCATAGCCTAACCTGTTCTCAGAAAGTGCAGACAGTTGAGTATAGCCGTGGAAATAGGGAAAAGCGATTGGCTTTCCCCCCACAATCGCCCCCACGTGAACCTCCCCAAAGACGCGACTGTCGTTTAGAATTGTCGTTTTTCTGGTCTACCGACCTCCGTCAGAATATCCGGGACCTCTGGAATTCCCCGCTCAAACCACCATACGAGAAAGACATGACCTCAGCCTCTCCTCGCACCATGTTCCAGAAAATCTGGGACCAGCATGTGGTTCACGCCGAACCAAACAAGCAGACGATGCTGTACATCGACCTGCACTTAGTTCACGAAGTCACCAGTCCCCAGGCTTTCGAGGGGCTGCGTCTTAATGGTCGCCCCGTCCGCCGCGCCGGACTCACGATCGCCACTCCCGATCACAACGTCCCGACCACGAATCGTTCGCTGCCGATCGCAGACCCGATCTCCAAACAGCAAGTTGACACGCTGCGCAGTAACTGTCGAGAATTCGGCATCCGCCTCTATGACCTCGACGACGTGAACCAGGGCATCGTCCATGTCATTGGACCAGAACAGGGCTATACTCAGCCCGGCATGACGATCGTCTGCGGCGATAGCCACACCGCCACGCACGGTGCTTTTGGCGCGTTGGCGTTCGGCATTGGGACCAGCGAAGTAGAGCACGTGTTGGCCACACAGACCTTACTACAACAAGTCCCCAAGACGTTGGAATTGCGGGTCGATGGCACATTGCCTCGTGGTGTCACGGCCAAGGACGTGATTCTCTACTTGATCGGTCAAATTACGACCGACGGCGGCACGGGATATGTGATCGAATACACGGGCAGCGCGATTCGTGCTCTGAGCATGGAGGAGCGGATGACCGTTTGCAACATGTCGATCGAAGCGGGAGCTCGGGCCGGCATGATTGCTCCAGACGAAATCACGTACGAATACCTCCGCGGCCGTACGCACGCACCTGCGGACTTCGACACGGCCGTTGCTCGTTGGCAGGAATTCGCGACTGATGAAGGTGCCCGTTACGACAAGTCACTGATCTTTGACGCCGCCAATATCGCTCCCCAAGTTACGTGGGGTACAAATCCGGGCCAAGTAGTCGCAGTGGACACCTCCGTGCCCGATCCCGCCGACATGGGCGACGCAACCGACCAGAAGACGGCCGCAGGTGCGCTCGAATATATGAACCTCACGGCTGGCACCCCCATCACTGACATTCCGATCGAGCGGGTCTTCATCGGTTCATGCACCAACGCACGCATCGAAGATCTGCGTTCGGCCGCGGCAGTCGCGGCAGGCCACCAGGTGTCGGATCGCGTGTCCGCCATGGTTGTGACAGGCAGCGGACTGATTAAGACTCAAGCCGAAGCCGAAGGGTTGGATAAAGTTTTCCAGGACGCCGGATTCGATTGGCGCGAGCCTGGTTGCAGTATGTGCCTGGCGATGAACCCAGATAAGCTCGCACCCGGCCAGCGATGCGCTTCGACCAGTAACCGCAACTTCGAGGGCCGGCAAGGCAAAGGCGGACGGACGCATCTGGTCTCGCCAGCGATGGCGGCGGCGGCCGCAGTCGCGGGGCACTTCGTCGACATTCGTGAGTGGCAGTTCAATTGACTTAAAAGCGATACGATTCCTATTCGTGTTTTGTGATGCAATGTAGTTAGGACATTTTCATGAAGACATTTACCACGCACAGAGGTTTGGTCGCCACGATGGATCGGGCCAACGTCGACACAGATCAGATCATTCCCAAGCAATTCCTGAAGCGGATCGAACGCACCGGCTTTGGCCAATATCTGTTTTTCGACTGGCGCTTCAACGAAGACGGTTCGGACGACCCGTCCTTCGAGCTCAATCAACCGGAAGTCGCGGGAGCATCGGTCCTGGTGGCGCGCCGCAACTTTGGTAGTGGTTCAAGCCGTGAACATGCCGTGTGGGCGTTGGATGATTATGGATTTCGCGTGGTCATCGCTGCCAGCTTTGCCGATATCTTCTACAACAACTGCTTTAAGAATGCGGTCTTGCCGATCGGCTTGGATGAAGATACCGTTG
>JASLRF010000118.1 GCA_030744095.1 Pirellulaceae bacterium
GCGCAGACATTGGCAGCGCGGATTGCCAAATCGATTTTGAATTCGCCGTTGAGCGGTAGCATTACGTCCGTCACGGTGGCCGACACGCTAGTCCAGGTCGCGGGAACGAATATTGCATTCAATCCACGACTTTCTCCGCTCGAGGTCCAAGACTTCACGCCTGTCTTCGTCCAAGATCAGCAGACTCCGGCTGACGTTGCCCAGCGCATTGCCCAGGCGATTCGCTTGGCATTCGATCCATTTGCGATGAACAACCCGACCGTGATTCCTCACTTGGGTTCGGACGCGAATTTGGACGGAAACCGTGTGAATCTGAGCGGTGCCGCAAACGTCACGCTCGGCCTGGGAGCCAACTCGGCACTCACACTCGACGGCACCATCGGCGTCTCGGCGGGCAACGTTCCCCTGCCAGTCCATTCGGATATGTCGCGCGTGGACGTGGCCAATGCGCTCGATCCGGTCTTGGAGAATCAGTTCCACAACAAGACCCTGGTGGCCCAGAACGGGCTGGGCGTCTATGACGGCGATACGTTCGTTATTGGCGACGGCATTCACGCCCCAGTCACCTTTGAGTTTGATAGCGGATTCCTTCTGAAAGTGCCCACCGATGGCGGCAAATCGATTCCGGATGCGAATCAGCCGGATCCGCAAGGCATCAAAGACGGCGATTACTTTACGTTGACCAACGGATCTGTCAGCGTCACGTTTGAATTCGACAAAGATCAAGTTCCTACGATTCGCTCAGGCAACGTGCGCATTCCGCAGAGCGGCGGCGCACGGATCGAGGAAGCCAGCACGCCGCTGGGCATTGCGAAGGAAATCGTGGCCGCCATCAACGCGTCGCCCGTCAGTGGCGTGCTTGGGATCAACCCGCTTGCCATGCCCGGCGGTCTGGTTCGGCTCGGTGGACTGAGCGATGTGGATTTGGTCATCAGCCCAGGCAGCACGTTGTCCCAAGGACCGTCGACGCCGTTCCTGTTGGATATTCCGACGGCGGGCGGTGATGTTGTGGCGGGCGGTGTACAAGACGGAGCGACGATTGAAATTCGGCACGGTACCGACCGTGTCGTTTTTGAATTCGACAAGAATGGTCCTGTGACCCCCGGCAACGTTCGTGTCCCGATTTCCACGAACAGTTCGCAGGGTCAGGTGGCCCAGGCGCTGGTCAACGCGATTCGCAGCATCTCCGCCGTGTTGGCGACCGACCTGGGAATCGATCGCGCGAATACCCGCGTGCTGGCAAACGGCGACCGGGTGTTCGTCGCCGGGACGCCTCGAGCGGAAATTCGGATCAGCGACGGAAACAACGTGAGCCTCGTCCTACCCGAACCGGGCACGACGCCACCGATTGCGATCGAAACCCCAGAAACCTTGTCCTTGCACTTGTCCGAGCGACTCACGTTGCACGCCCCGCTGGCTGGTGGTGCAACGGGTGGTATTGTGGATGGTGAAACGTTCTCGATCAGCTTGGCTGGCTTTGGCACCGAGGTTTTCGAGTTCGAAAACAACGGTATGTTCCAGGATGCCGACGGCGACGGCGCACCGGACAACAACCTGATTTTCTTCACGGTGTTGGATTCGGCAGACGACATCGCGATGGCCGTGCGGGATCAAATCGATCTGGCGTCGGCGACACTGAAGCTGTTCCCGACGAAACTTGGCGGCGCCGGCAACGTCGATTTGGGCGGCACGCGCGGTGTGGTTGCACTTCCGGCGACGACCAGTTTGACGCGAACTGGTCCATTCTCGATTCAAGCGCCCCTGGCTGGTGGTGTCGGCATCATGGAAGGCGAGACGTTCGAAATCACCTCCGATGGCCTGACGGTGATATTTGAATTCAATAGTGACGCCACGATTGGTGCAGGCACTGTCGAGATTCCTTTCAACATCAATCAAACGCAAGCTCAGATTGGTCAGGCGATCATCGATGCGGTTGCCGGTGTACCCGGCCTCGATCTGCTACCGGTTCTTCTGGACGGTTCCGCGCGAGTTCACTTGGGTGGTAGTGCCGGTCACATTGTGAATACGGATGGAACGCACTTGAATCAAACCGGTCAGGTTGGCACGATTCTCGATGGCGATGTGTTCCTCGTCACCAACGGCATCGAAGTGGTTCGCTTTGAATTTGACAATGACGTCAGTTCGCAGCCTGGTAACACACGACTCGTGTTCAACGACGACAGCACCATCGGTCAATTGGCGGGTGAGATCATCACCCAGCTGAATGTCGCCGGCCTGGGCATGACTGGCCTGGGGATCTCGCCGAGGAATCTTGGCGACGGTGAAATCCACCTTGGCGGTGACGCGAACTTGCGTCTGGACAGCGATTCGATCGTTAGCTTGACGCAGTCGGGCGTGGGTGGTCCCATCGCCGATGGCGAGACATTTACGATCAGT
>JASLRF010000119.1 GCA_030744095.1 Pirellulaceae bacterium
CGCATCCTCCGTCGCACGACGCTTCGCGCAATAATTAACTCCAACTCGCCAACGAGGACTGACCAGCAACAATTAATCGACGCCCTGGAAAACTACCTAAGTCTCGCCATTTAAGCAGACGAATATCTGCGAAAGTTCAGAATGCCATCAAGTGAAAAAACAAGGAAATCCAACACCAACCAACTTGAGATATCGACTTTCCACTTGTCACGTCAGTTTTCGCACTCTGCCGCGAACACTGGAGATCAACACGCGCAAATGTTCATCGCGACATTGACTTGCGGTTCGCCACCTTAGCGATCGTCCGCGTCAATAGGCAATTAGACGGTTTCCTTCGGTAGCCTGGCGATCTCATTGAGACCCATGGCTTTGCGTCCCGGCTTCGCAACCGGTTTGCCCTTGTCTTGGAACCTTTTGGTGTTCCATATAATGAACAGATGTTTTATTTAAACAAATAGGTCATTTTCTTAGCTTGTCAAATCACGAGCACATCATAAAAACGCGTTGAAATGCCGCGCGCTGGGCCACAAACGGCGTTCAATGAGGGGTAGAACTGTGATCGGTTGGGAGAGCGGCAAGCATGCCTCTCAGAATCATCGCGTCAGCTGCTGCCGCGTGTCTCGGTTTGCCTCCCTTTTTCGGAGCAATTCCACGCTTTCACCAGTGGCATCTTGTGTTTGCCATCACCCTGTCGACCGTATGCCCGCCTAATTGGACAGCGCCATTTTGTGGCGCGTTTGTCGGTTCTGTCTGCCCCAAAGGGGCCAAACATATCAGCCCAGGGCAACGCCTGGGGAGGTGAAAGCGAAGATTCCTAGCCCTGGAAAGGGCAAAACAACTCTTGAATTGTTTAGTGGTGTTACGGTCTGTTCTGCCCTTTCAGGGCGAGCATCATGAATGTCTCATGTTCCCAGGGCGTTGCCCTGGGCTGTCATGTTGAGGCCCTTTCAGGGCGAAGATAACGTTGATGTAAACCATGATAGAAACGATTGTTAGGAATATCCTTCGTCGCAAAGTGGCGCACCCGCCTAATCTCCGCGCGCAAAGATCTCAGTCAACACCGTTTGCGCCGCCTCCCAATGATCTGCGGCTTGTTCAAAATCGACTTCCATCCATCGTACGGTATCCGATGGTAACACCCGCGAAGGCTCATCGACGGTCGTGTTGACGGGGAATTGAGCGCTGCGACCGCGGGCCAAGTTGATCTCGACCGCCGGCGTCAGAAGGTGATCCATCAAACGGCGCGCATCGACCGGGTTGGGACCGCCCTTGATAAGACACAATGTATTGGGAATAAACAGTGCACCCATCTGGTCTGCTTGCTGATCTGGAAAGACAATCTGTACCGGTCGGCCGTTGTCAATCTCGATGATCGCATCGTCCGTATCGGTCAGTCCGAAAGCCAGTTGGCCACGTCCCACTGCGGTGGCGACCTGTTTGTTCCCTGACATGACTCGCACGTGCGTCCGGACGCTTTCAAAGAACTTTCGAGCTTCGATGTCGCCCCACTTCGAAAACAACACAGCCGCGTGCGTGGCTGTCGTGCCGAAACGAGGTTTGGCAATACCCACCTGGCCCTTCCAACGCGGGTCAATCAGGTCGTGCAGTGATGACGGGCACTGGTCGGCTGGCACGATGTCTGTGTTGACCAGCAGCACCCGCGCGCGGGCCGCAATGCCGTACCATAGTCCATTGGCGTCACGGTAGGTCGCGGGAAAATCGCCGGCCGTCGGCACGGTGTAGGCGTCCAACAAGCCTGCCCGTTGGAGACGCAGCGTATGCAGAATCTCGTTGTTCCAAAACAGATCGCAACGTGGTCGATGCTGTTCTCCCATGATGGCCGCGACCAACTGGACTGTCTTGGTCGATTCGATATCGTAGCTGGCCCGGACGGTGATTCCTTCGGCAGCTGCGAAGTCATCCAAAATCGGTTCGGAGAACTCGCGGTCCAGGGCCGCGTACACGATCACTTCGTGGTCCGTCTTGGTCCAGCATCCTGTCGTCATTACACAGCCGATTCCGAGGACAATGACAGTACTCGCTACGGATTGCACTCGTCGTCGCTGGATTCTGATGGCCATTGGATCGTCTCGGGACTGTTCTGGAAGGTTGAATCAATGACTGTCGTGCAGGCGATACACAACTCCTCAAAGAAATCCAGAAATCGTGTCACTTGTTGGAGTCTGCATCTCATAGAATAACGACAGACCGACAGGCAAACCATTGGTCGTGGAAGGAACAGATGATCGAAAAGAATTGGCTCCTGAGACCTTGGGCTTGGTTCCTGACATTTTTGGCGTGCCTCACGTTTGCAGGGTGTGGTGGCGAGCCAGCAGTCGTGCCGGTCGCAAAGTCTCTGCCAACGCCGTCGGCAAGCACGAAGTCGCCCGGACCGCCGGCAAGGCCTCCGGCGACCAAGCCGCAACGACTGCCCACTAGCACGGTGACTCCGCTCGGCGGAGAACGGCCACCGCCACTCACCGGGTTGGGCGATTTGCTTGCCGGGCAGAATCTTGATGACTTGTTCAACGGCAAAGGTGCCGGTCAGTTCGGGGATTTCGAAGTGCCGACCGTGGACGACCAGCGGGTGGCCGCCTCGGGAATACGCAAAATCAGCAGTCGCCATCTGGATCTTTACACAGACGTACCTGCTGATCCAGCGGTCGACGAACTGCCTCATGTTTTCGACCTGGCGGTGCCGCAATGGTGCGACTATTTCGATGTCGATTCCAAGCTTGCCAAGACGTGGCGGATGGCGGCGTACTTGATCAATGACAAAGCGAGATTCGGGCGAGCTGGCTTGCTTCCCAGCGACTTACCGCCTTTCCTGAACGGATTTCAACGCGGTGCCGAATTATGGTTGTACCGACAGCCCACCGAATACTATCAGCGTCACCTGTTGCTGCACGAAGGAACCCATGGCTTCATGCACTGGGCCTTGGGCGGCGCGGGACCGCCCTGGTACATGGAAGGCGTTGCCGAACTGTTAGGAACTCATTCCTGGCAAGGTGGTCAACTGGCACTGAATCACTTTCCAGAGAGCAAAGAAGCAACTCCTCACTGGGGCCGCATTAAAGTGATCAAGACGGACACGGAGGCTGGACAGGGCAAGTCGATTGAAGAGATCATGCACTACGATACGACGGCGCATCTGCGTGTCGAACCGTATGCCTGGTGTTGGGCGGCTGCCGCGTTCTTCGACAGGAATCCTGCTTATCGGGACGCCTTTCGCCAGATGCAAAAACAAACTCGCGACAAGACTCACGGGTTTTCCAACGCCTTTCAGAAATCGCTTTCGCAAGACTGGGTGCACATAGCGCGGCAATGGCACCTGTTTGTGATCAACATGGAGTACGGCTACGATGTCCCACGCGAAGCGTTTGACCGCAAGCCTACGACGAGTCTGCCGTCCGCGGGTGCCCGGATTACGGTTGCCGCCGATCGTGGTTGGCAATCGTCGGGATACTTGCTCGAGGCAGGGAGAACATACAAGATCGAGGCGCGCGGTCGATATCAAGTCGGCAACCAGCCCAAGATCTGGTGGTGCGAGCCCAACGGTATCACAATTCGTTACCATCGCGGAGTGCCGCTGGGTATCTTGCTTGGTTCGATTGTCGACGAGGACAAACCGCCTGGCTCGAAGAGTGTCCTGGCGACGCCCGACGTGATCGGCATGGGTGTCGAGAGTCCGGTCGAACGGGATGGCACGCTATATTTACGGATCAACGATTCGCCAGCTGAATTGTCTGACAACGCGGGCGAACTTACGGTGCGAGTGACTCCGGTGGCCGCGGCGCCGTGATGCTCAGCCGACGCATCCATCCTTCACCTGTTGGGCAACCCCTCTCCGGCCGCCAGGATCCGTGGCAGTTCGGTCAAATCCAGATTGCCACCGGACAGAATGGCAACGACCCGCTGTCCCCGGAAACGGTCTTTCTGTTGCGTGGCTGCGGCCAGCGTGGCGGCGCCGGCACCTTCGGCCAGATTGTGTGTTTGGCGCAGCAGCTCAAAGGCGGCGGCGCGCATCTCGTCTTCTTCGACCAGAATTACATCGTCCATGAGTTCGCGCATGATTTCGAGCGTCATCTCGGCTGGTACTCGAGTGGCCAGGCCTTCCGCCCAGGTGTCGATACGCTCATCACTTTCCAACTTGCCACTGGCCCATGATCTGGCGACTGACGAGGCATTTGCAGCCTGAACTCCAATGACCTTGGTCTGGGGCCTACGGTGTTTGGCGACAATACACGTTCCGCATACACCGCTACCCAGTCCAATCGGTACCAGAATCACGTCAGGTTCGGGAAGCCGCGCGAAGATCTCCCAGGCCATCGAACCGACACCCGCGATCAACAGCGGTTCGTTGGCGGAATGCACGTATCGCCCCCCACGCGTTTCGAGCAGCTGTTCCAGGTGCTCGCGGGCTTCTTCGAAGTCACGTCCGTGTTCGATCAAATCGGCACCCAGTTGCCGCATCGCGCGATTCTTGTCTTGGTTGCCGTTGGCAGGAACCACGATCGTACAGGGGCAGGCGACATGTCGGGCCGCGAAAGCCAACGACTGGCCGTGGTTGCCGGTGGAAACACCCAGCAATCCCTCGGTGCGTTCCTGATCGGTCAGCGTGCTGGCTAAGTTGACACCACCACGGACTTTGAACGCGCCGACTGGCTGGTGGTTTTCATGTTTGACGTAAATGGCACAGTCGAGTTGCTGCGACAGGCCGGGCCACTGGATGAGGGGTGTTGGCTGAAGCACCGCGTGGACGCGCGGCAGTGCTGCTTCAATGTCCAGGTAGGTGACTGGAAGCATGAATTCCTCAACGATTTCTTGGGCTTTGATTGCAAGTAGAACCGCTCACAGGTCGGGGTCTGGCTCGTCTTTCGGCGGCAAATTGCGGCTTTTGGAAATACGCGTTGGCCGAAAAATGTGCCTGCCGCCTTGCTTTTTCCAGTAGAAACAACGTCCGGCCTGCGAACGCTTACATTGCAAGTGGAACGCCGCGCGACGATATTGACGGCTGAAGATTCTACAACAACGTGGTGAACTATGAAAAACAAAACTCTTGACCGACGAACATTTCTCCGCGGTGGTCTGGCCACCACGTGCGGTGCCGTAGCTGCTGGCTTCGGGAGCACTTACGTAAAGGCAATTGGACAGGAACGAGCGCAACCGTCGACCGTAAACGACGATATTCGGCGAGCATTGGATCGGGCCGGACTGTCTATGCAATTCAAGGGCGGTACGGCGGACGAATGCCGGCGCTGGCAATCGGAGTTTCGCGAGAAACTAGGCCAGCTGTTGGGCGACTCGTCACCGCCCACCGATTGGAAACCGAAGCTCGAGTCCCAAAAAAAACTTGGCGACCACACGCGTTACGAGTTCTTGCTCGAGTCCGACGGTGTCGCGTCTCTGCCGGTTTATCTTCTCGTGCCAGTCGGTTTAGCTCCCACGCAGCGCGTGCCCGGAGTGGTCTGCGTGCACGGACACGGAAATTACGGGTATCACCCAATTGTGGGCCGGACGGATTTGGAGGGTGTCGAAAAGAGCATTCGCAGTGCGAATTACGACTACGGCTTGCAATTCGTGCGGCGCGGCTACGTCGTCGCAGCGCCTTGCCTGGTGCCGTTTGGTCGACGGGCCGATCGCGATAAATATGGCAGCGATGCCTGCGCGGTGACGTTGGTCCGTATGCAGGCGCTGGGCAAGCTGCCGCTGACGGAGAACTTGCGTGACATTCGCTGGGCGATCGACTTGCTGCAAAGCCGCCGAGAAGTACACGCCGATCGGATTGGGTGCGCCGGACTCTCATACGGCGGTCGGATGACGATGACGGCCGCGGCGATGGATGACCGAATCAAGGTGGCGGCCGTCAGCGGTGCGCTGAACTTGATGCAGGAACGGATGGCGGGGCGTTATAGTTGCGGAGGCCAAGTCATTCCAGGCTTGCTGAAATACGGCGACTACTCCGAAATCGGTTCATTGATCGCACCAAGACCTTGCGTGTGGGAGGTTGGGTCAGACGATGGATTGGTCGTTCCAAAATGGGACGATCGATTCCGCGAGCGTCTGCGTCGTGTGTATTTGGCGCTTGGATCCGCCGATCGACTGCACTTCGACGAATTTGAAGGAGGTCATCGTTGGAATGGCGAAGTGGCCTACCCGTTGTTCCATCAGGTGCTGCGGTCATGAGAGGATTCGCAAAAATAAACATCTGTACGCAACGAAATCAAATCATCCCTTCGCTCCGGGCGTCATCCCTCAAGTGCTGAAGTTTTAGTTATCATTGATTTATCTCTAAGGACCCCTCACACGATGCTCTCCCTTTTTGACCAACCGACACGTTTGTGCGACGGATTGAATCGTCGCGAGTGGCTGCGCGTTGGTGGATTGAGCGCGCTTGGCCTAACCATGCCACAGCTGATGGGCAGCACGCTGGCGACGGAATCTTCCGGCACGGTTGCTCCCAGTCCGACGCGTCGCGCGAAAGCGTGCATCGTCTTATTCTTGCTGGGCGGGCCACAACAACATGAAACTTGGGATCCCAAGCCTGACGCGCCGGCCGAGATCCGCGGCGACTTCAAACCGATTGCGTCCGCCACGCCGGGACTGCAGGTAGGCGAGCTGATGCCGCTGACCGCCAAGTTGACAAATCAGATCGGTATGGACGCAACCGATTTGGCCAGAGTGTTTTGCTGGCAAGGCGGCTGGTCGAGTCCGGTGTGTCACTCGACCAGGTCAATTGGACACGATGGAAGGACAATGAAGCGGTCGCACCGGCTTGGGATACGCACGCCAAGAACAGCGAGCGTTTGAAGAAGGCGCTGATGCCGCCGATGGACCAGGCGTACTCGGCGCTGTTGGAAGATCTCCAGCAGCGTGGCCTGTTGGACAAGACCCTGGTTGTGTGGATGGGCGAATTCGGTCGCACACCGAAGGTGAACGCACGGGGCGGACGCGACCATTGGGGGCATGTGTTTTCCACCGCGCTCGCCGGTGGTGGCATTCAAGGGGGACAAGTCTACGGTGCCTCCGACGCACAGGGTGGTTTTCCTGCGAGCGGTCGGGTTGAGCCGCAGGATCTTTCGGCCACGATCTTTGACAGTTTGGGTTTTCCACCCGAGACAGAGATTCGTGACGCGCTCGATCGTTCCCTGGTGATCAGCAAAGGCAAGCCGATCGGTGCGCTGCTGGGTTGAGAAGCGACTTGAAAACGGCACAAAGTAGCCATCTCGCTTCGCCCCGACTTACATTTCCTAACGACTTGTCCTTCCCACCAACCTTGGGGGGTGAGGGCTTGCGCGTCTCACCAGATCCGATTGCAGCCGATACAATCGAATTTTTAACTTTGCTTCGGACCGTAGGCCCCTCGTAAATGTCGATCGGCGGCGGTGCGTTTCCAAATGTCACCATGCCACCTTGGATTTTGTTCAGTTCCCGCTTCCCGACTTTCACGGATTGGAAGCCGATAAATAGTCTGACGTTGACCAAGCCAAAGAGTTGTCGGGCGGACACCAGGTCTTCACCTTCTCGGACCAAATTCGTCATCTGATGGATGATCGCCATCGCGGCGTCAACGGCGGAGTCCGCCTCGTTCGCCGTTGTCGTCCTAGCCTCCGCGGCGACGATTTCCGCTTGCAGCGAGGCAACTTGTTTGGAAAGCTGATCGAAGACGGTCGCTATCGCCTGGTACTGTTCATCAGTTTTTGCGCGGGCGAGGTTGTTGGAAGCTTGGTCACGTTGAGGTTCCACTTCGGCGAGTTCAGCGCGTTTTCGGGCAATCTCTTGTTGCTGTTGGTTGTCCCGCTGTTCTCCATCGGCCAACTGCCGAATGCGGGCTTCCAACTTCCGGAGGCGCTGCGGCGTAAGTGCGCGTTGTTGAATGCAACTCAAAACAAATCGCGCGGCGGTTTCCCCGTTCACGTGATTGTGGCTGCATTTGGCGCCGTGGCTTTGTTGGTAAAGGCCGCAAAGATATCGGAACGATTTTCCGTAAGGCTGCCGATAAAGCGCCCAACCGCAATTCATATCGAAGATTCGACCGCCAAGCGGGTTTTTCTTCGGGTCGCGGGATCTCGGCTTTCCCCGTTGCGTGCCGCCTCGTTCGTTCAACTTCTCCAGCAATCGTCGATGGCGTTCAGGGTCAACGTCGGACTCAAATTGAGTCGGGGCGGAAATTCGATCGGTCTCGGAATTGCGAATTACCTTCGGCTTCGGTTTGTCTCCTTCTTGGGAATTCGCTTCCTCGGCTCGGTAATCGGTTTCATCTAGTTCACGAGGACCCTCTGGACTGAATCGGAGTTGGTCGCCCATGGATCTGCGACCGTACTCGACGACGCCTTGCAGCAGGGGGTTGCGTGCGATGTTGACGACCGTCGATTGACCCCACACACCGCTTGTCCGGTGTCGAACGCCGTTATCAGTTCGAAAGCGACCGTGGTCAGGTGTGGGCACTCCTTCCTCAGTCAGTGTCTTCGCGACTCGCGAGGCCGGCGTGGTCTCAAGCATCTGAAGAATGCGTCGGATGACGGTCCACTCCTCCTCCGGACCCGGAAGCCAGAGTACATGATGACCGCGCATCTTGACGTATTCGCCTTCATTTAACTGCCGGACAGTGTCGCCG
>JASLRF010000120.1 GCA_030744095.1 Pirellulaceae bacterium
GTGGTTTCGAGAAGGCAGGCGAAGGTTACTTTTCACCGGATGGCAAAACCATCATCTATCAGGCGATTCGCGCCGAGTACCCTTTTTATCAGATCTATACGCAACCGCTGTCTGGTGGCCAACCCAAACTGATTAGCACGGGTCGTGGACGAACCACCTGCAGTTATTTTTCACCTGACGGCACCAAGATCCTGTTCGCATCCAGCCATTTGGATCCACAGATAGAAAAGACCGAAGCGGCGGCGCTTAAGCAGGCCGAAGAAGATCGTAAGTCGGGACGACGCAGACGCTACCAATGGGACTTCGATCCCTTCATGGAGATCTTCGAAGCGGATCTGAACGGTAAGATTCTCCGGCGCCTGACCAACGCAGCTGGCTACGACGCCGAAGGCGCCTATTCGCACGATGGCAAGCAAATTGCCTTTTGCAGTTCGCGAGACGGCGATGCTGACATCTACGTGATGAATTCTGATGGTTCCAACGTCCATCAAATCACCAACGTGAAGGGGTATGACGGCGGTCCGTTCTTGTCCCCTGATGGCAAGTGGATCGTCTTTCGCAGTGACCGCCTGCGCGAAGACTATCTGCAGATTCATGTGATCGGCAGCGACGGCAGGAACGAAGTCGCCTTGACCAGCAGCAACGGCGTCAACTGGGGACCGTATTGGCATCCTACTGAACCGTACATTATCTGGTCTGGCGCGGATCATTCAGTTCCCAATGTCCGCCCCAACTACGACCTGTGGCTGATGCGTTACCAAGTTGTCGACGGCAAATTCCAAGGCAATGCCGTGCGTCGTGTCACGGATTTTTCTGGAGCGGACGTCTTACCAGTTTTTTCGCCCGATGGCAAAAAACTGATGTGGACCAGCACCCGCACCGAATCGCACAAGAGCCAACTGTTCATTGCCGATTTTAAGTTCGCGAAGTAGCCACACCTGTTGCTCAGTGCGACTCGATTTCGGCGATCTTGTCGCGCATCTGAGCCCGAGCGCGATGGAGCCGGCTCCGCACGGTGCCGATGTTGATCTCGAGAATTTCAGCGATGGTGTCGTAGTCCAACTCATCCATTTCACGTAGTATCAGGATCGCACGGTGTTCGTCACTGAGCAGATCGAGTGCGGCGTGGACCAGCGAAGCCTGTTCATCTCGCAGCATCCGATCGCCAGGCGTGTCGCCCTCGTCGATCGGTTCACCGCCGGTGTTTTCTCGCGTTTGATCGACCGACGTTTCCACCCGCTTGCGACGCTTTCGACTGACTGCCGTGTTGAACGCAATGCGATATAGCCAGGTATAAAACGCCGCGTTGCGTTTGAACGACGCCAGCTTCAGATACGCTTGGACGAACGCCTCTTGGACGACGTCTTCTGCCTCAGTCCGGTCGCCAATGAAATTTGCCACGGCATTGTACAGCCGATCCTGGTGGATTCTGACGAGTTGGCCAAACGCCGACGAGTCGCCTTGCAGTGATTCGTTGATCAAGTGCGACTCGTCGTTCACGCGAACTCCACGGCTCTACACGGTGGGAAAAAGAGGGCTCAGCTACCGGCGGGCAAAACCGCGGCAACAGTATTTATCTTGCGGTCGGGTGGAAATGTTGTCAAACCGGGGTAGGTCTTACGCCAATGGCTCGTCCTGACCATTCGCCGGACACATAAGAAATCACGCCATGGTGTAGCACATCGTTCGCCGATTCGCCGTCGTACGACAGCTTTGAAAGAGACGTGTACGGCTCTTTGGGTAAGCTCAGCAACCTCTTTCAAACGACTTGTGACCATGGCGAGCGAAGTCAGTGCATCGCGAATACGATCAAAACTAGGTCGTCGCGATACCGCTCGCGGTAAGCACCGCCGCTTGGACCGCAAGGTCATGGTCAACGGAAAAATCAGCCGATCTTTCCCCGCGGATGATCTTTGCCAGGTCGTTGAAATCGCCATCGTAACGGCCGCCAAGCGGCGGCAACTCGACTTCCTGCGTACCTTTTTTGAACCCGTCACGAGGTTGATCGAGCGTCAAAGTGAGGCGCGGTGGTTCGAGCGGCCGGATGTCGATTGTCCCCTGATCGCCGCAGACGACGAATTGACGGCGGCGGCCGCCATCAACCTCTATCAAAGCGCTCCGAATCGTTGCGGTTGTCTTGGGATATTCGAGCACGGCGAGGCAGTTGTCGAGCAAATTGTCATGGTCCGGCCTCGTCTGCCGATTGAACGCCGTGACGCGATCGGGCTTGCCGGCGACATAGACAATGGCGTCCATCAAGTGACAGCCCAATTCGAACATTGAGCCGCCGGGATACCTGGCCAGCTGCTTTCGAGTGTTCGCGTTGACGGTCTTGCTCATCACCGCATCAATTTCGAAAATCTGTCCCAACCAACCCTGCTTGACAGCATTGAACAGGAACTGAAAGGCTGGGTTGTAGCGGTACATATAGCCCATCTGAACGACGCGTTGGTGACGAGTGGACGCGTCGAGCAAGCGTTTGAATTCGGGTAGATTCTCGCCGGCCGGTTTGTCCAAGTGAACGTGGAGCTTTGCAGCGATGCACCGGTGTGCCATGGCAAGCAAGTCACGAACTTCCGTCTCAACGGCGACCGCTTGCAGGCCTTCAACCGCCAAGAGCTGCTCAGTGGTCATCCAATTCAGACCGCGGTAAACCGAAGTCGCTTCCATCCGCTTTCGCTGGTTTGCATCGGGCTCGACCACGCCGACCACTTCGTAGTCATCCGAAAACTTGCGCATCGTCGCCATTTTCCCCGAGGCGTGCGCGTGTTTGGTCCCGATCTGCCCGATCCTGATTCTCGACGAAGTCTCAGCCGCACCAACGTGCCGGCCGGCGAGCGGCGCAATGACAGTCGTCGTGGCGACGGCTCGGATGAACTGGCGACGGTCAGTTTGTGGCATCGGTGGATCCTCATCGGAGAGAAAGCGGTGTTCGCGGCAATACGCGGCACGCGTGTTGAAACCAATGGTGGCCGCCTATGGCCACGTACGAGTCCAGAGTCAATAGTCCCATCCTGGCACGGTCCTAACGCGGCAGTGCCGCAGCCAAATAGGGAACATGCCCGTATTTGGTACGTTCCCGTCGGTCGCTCACAAAACATGCGCGCACCGAGCGCGCATGTCCCAAAGCTAGACTCTAATATCCAACAGCCTCCCCGTCTTTGCGAGCCTCCGTGGCAGCGTGCAGGACTCCATTTTCCCAGTCAATCATAATTCCTTGATATCCACCGAACGCTCCTTTGGCCCGGACAACCTTGTGGCCTCGAACACGCAATTCGCTGACCGTCTCCTTTGAAATGCCCGATTCAACCTGGACGGTTCCGACACCGTTGGCCGAAGTACCGGTTGGTTGAGCGCTACCCAGATGGCGGACGCGGGCCGCATCACCAGCGGCCTGCACGTTCATGCCGAAATCGATCAGGTTGACCAGCACTTGCACGTGCCCTTGCGGTTGCATGTCGCCACCCATTACGCCAAAACAGAACCACGGCTTGCCATTCTTGGTTGCCATTGCCGGGATGATCGTATGAAACGGTCGTTTGTGAGGTTCCAATCGGTTTAAATGATCGGCATCAAGGGCAAACAGGGCACCTCGGTTTTGCATGGCAAAGCCAACCTCGCCCGTAACGATCTGAGAACCAAAGCCGTGATAGTTGCTTTGAATCAATGAGCAGCAGTTGCGGTCTTTGTCCACCACGGTCAGATAGACCGTGTCGCCGTGGGCCAAGATGGGATCACCCGCTGGAACATCCTTGGCTGCCTGGTTCATTTCTATTCGACCCACCTGCTGCTTGCCATACCGTTTGGAGATTAGCTCTTCCGTCGGTAGATCGTTAAATGCCGGGTCCGAATAGAATTTGGCTCGATCCGCGAAGGCCAATTTCTTCGCTTCCACCAGCAGATGCACGTAGTCCGCGCTGCCGTGCTGCAGGGCTTTCACGTCGAACGATTCGAGCACATTGAGAATTTGTAACGCCGCGATACCCTGGCCGTTTGGCGGTAGTTCCCAAACATCAATGCCGCGATAGCTTGTCGATACCGGTTCGATCCAGTCCGCTCGATGTTCGTCAAAGTCTTTCTGAGAAAAATAACCGCCGTTCGCTTGGCTAAAGGCCACGATCTGTCGAGCAATGTTGCCTTTGTAAAACGCGTCGGCACCGGTTCGGGCGATATCGCGATATGAAGCCGCCAAACGTGGATTGCGGAATATTTCTCCGAAACGGGGGGCCCGTTTCCCGTCGATCAAGAAAGTCGTGGCGGAATCGGGCCACTCGACCAACCGCTTTTCCGCATTCCTCCAGTAGCTTGCAATCACCTCCGAGACGGGAAAACCGTCTTCGGCAGTTTCAATGGAAGATGCCAGCACCTCCTCCAGCGTGCGACTGCCGAAGCGGGACTGCAATTCGCCCCATCCGCTGACACAGCCTGGAACTGACCAGGCCAACGGCCCGTATGTCGGAATTCTGTCCAGTTTCTTCTCTGCGAAAACTGCTCGAGAGATTGACAATGGGCTGCGTCCGCTTGCATTGAGACCATACAGCTTCTGAGTCTTGTTTTCCCAGTAGATTGCGAACAGATCCCCGCCAATTCCGCAGCTCATTGGCTCGACCACCCCGAGCATGGCGTTGGCGGCGATGGCAGCATCGACGGCGTTTCCGCCCGATTTCAGAATGTCCAAACCGGCTTGTGCAGCGAGCGGGTGGCTCGTCGCCACCGCACCATGTTTTGCCAGGACGACGGAACGGCTTTGTTGCGGGTCGCCGACGGGGCGATCGTAGCCCGCCCCGGAAGCCTGGTTTCGCAGTGATTCCACAGGAATACTCGGTTCGGTCACAATGAAACTCACAGGGATCAAGGCCAGGAGCAATGGTCGGATACTGTTCATGCGGAAAGGCTCTGTCAGCGGAGGACGGGAGAAGGTCAGGCATTGGTTGTAGATTCTGACGAGGCGAGTTGCAAGAAATGATGTGCCAATAACGGATTTCGGGACCTTTCGACCCACCAACCGATGGGGAGCAACGTGTGGGATCTTTGACAGGATCATCGATTCCGTCGTTTTCTGTTGGAAACGAGTGGTTTTGTGGCCGACGTTCGCCCCTGCCGCGGCTCTCGGTGGTTGGGGCGGTCAGCCCGTGATGGGCCGGTTGGTTGAGGTCGGCAAGGGCTCCATTTGGAGTTGCAAATTAGCGAAGCGCTGTTACATTGACCCGCTTAAGTTGTTTATTGGCAAAGTTATCAGTTTGGAAAAAGTCCTGGCAGGACACGCGTTTGTAGAGTGCCAATGAGGACGGGATGTCGTCCCGTTCCCCCGCAAAACATAGGGTCACAGATGACGATCACGAAAGACCGGAAACAGGAAGTCATCCAGGGTTATAAGCAAAGCGATGGTGATACGGGATCTCCCGAAGTCCAAGTTGCGATTCTGACGACCCGGATTAACAACCTGACCGAACACCTTCGTACGCACAAGAAAGACTACGCAAGTCGCCGCGGTTTGTTGGCGATGGTTAGTCGGCGTCGTCGTTTGCTTGACTATATGCGGCGCGTAGATCCGCAGCGGTATCTCGACATTATCGGCCGACTCGGAATTCGTAAATAGCCGCGGTCCGCCTGTCTTGTTGCGCCAGGACGCTTGCAGAAGGCAGGTAAGTGAAGTGAAGGTTCGTGTAGAAAAGCAAATTGGAAAAAGTGTCCTCTCGTTCGAAACCGGCGTTCTCGCCAAACAAGCCGCAGG
>JASLRF010000121.1 GCA_030744095.1 Pirellulaceae bacterium
GGTGGCCCCCGGCTGGCCGAAATGAATGGTCAGGGGATTGGTGGTTTGGATCCAATCGCTGGAACCGAGGCCTTGGCGTACGACTTCCTTTCGCTCGGCGGAAAGCACTCGCGCCCCTTTATTACGCTGGCGGTCTATGACGCGCTGACGGGGGGCAAGGCAACACAGGCCGATGGCCAAGCCGCTGCCGATGCAATTTCGGATGCGGTCCGTCGCGCCGCGATGTCGATCGAGACATTCCACAAAGCGTCGTTGGTCCATGATGACATTGAAGATGACGACGCCTTCCGCTACGGCGAAGATGCAGTGCACCGCCGCTATGGCATTCCGACGGCGATCAACGTGGGCGACTACCTGATCGGCCTGGGATATCGTCTGGTTAGCCGTGAGACAAAGACGTTGGGCGCGGACGTGGTCGCTGACATTCTGGACAATCTGGCGGACGCGCATATCAAGCTCTCCGAAGGCCAAGGTTCCGAACTGCTGTGGCGAGATGCCAAAGACAAACGTCTGAAGCCGATCGATGCGTTGAAGATCTACGCACTGAAGACTTCGCCCGCGTTTGAAGCCGCGTTGTATGCCGGAGCTCGTTTGGCCGGGTCCGTGGATGAGTATGTAAAGCCGATTCGCCAATTCTCGCGAAACATGGGAGTCGCCTTTCAAATCCTCAATGATCTGAAAGACTGGCACGGCGATTCGGACAACAAACTTTCAGCAGGCGGTGACATCTTGGGCGGCCGCCCCACGGTGCTGTTGGCCTTGGCGTTGCAGAACCTGCCCGCCGCCGAACAGGCAGAGTTGATTTCGTTGGTTGATGGCAAAGTCTCGGCGTCCGAGTTTCAGCTCCGGCGCGTGTATCAACTGTTCGAGCAAGCGGATGTCTTTGAACAGGCACATCGTCTGGTCGACAAGCATCAGCAACGCGCCGAATCCATCGCCGACGAAGTCCAACCAGCGGATCTGCGTCGGTTGTTCTACTACTTGGTCGACACTGTTCTGGAACGTCCCACCGAGTCCGCAGAGGTGGTGGACCCGCCAATCGTCCTGACAGATTTGACCCTTGCCAAGGCGTGATACCCGCTTAGGATCGTTCGAGGAATTACTGTCCGATAGTCGCCTTTCGCTCCGCGAAAGGAACGCGCTTTCGCGGAGCGAAAGACGACAATAAGAGATCGAACACTGCTTACCCCACTTGTTCGCTTTAACAATGCACCAGGGGTCTGTTTTGGCAGGACGGCACTGGCCTGTCTCGGCGGCCTTCCGGCCGTTGAGTTGCTGGAAATCGTGACACCGGTCTGATCGTTCGATAGAATGTGAGCAGTGTGAGTGGCTTGGTTTTCTTGTTTGGTTTTCTAGCTGGGTTTTCTAGCTGGGTTTTCTGGTCCACTCACATCATGCCGGCCCACTCGGATCATCCCGGAGGCCACATTCACCGCACCACAGCTCACTGCACCGTCTATCCATTGGTCGGATTGTCTGCAAACCATGCATGATCTTTCGCAACACGGACTTTGTCGCCCAGTCACCGAATTTCGCCCTGCCCATTAACGAGATCTCATGAAAGACCAGTACGACTGCATCGTCGTTGGCGGTGGCCCCGCGGGAGGCTGCTCCGCCGCTCTGATTGCCGAGGCTGGATTTTCGACGTTACTCGTTGAACGCGAAAAAATACCGCGCTTTCATGTCGGTGAATCGTTGATGCCGGAAGCGTACTGGACGTTCGAGAGACTGGGCGTGCTCGACAAGATGAGGCAGAGCGATTTCGTCAAGAAAGTCAGTGTTCAATTCGTCAGTTCGACGGGTGCCGAATCGCAGCCGTTCTTCTTCAGAGAGCACGATCCCCGAGAATCCGCACAAACCTGGCAGGTGACACGTGCCGACTTCGACAAAATGCTCTTTGATAACGCTGCGGAGAAAAGTGCCGAATGTCACGATCAAACGCATGTGATGGACATCGTGCGTGAGAAGAGACGCGTGGTTGGTGTCACGCTGAGGACGGCCGCTGGCGAGCTTCGCGAAGTGCGCAGTCAGGTTCTTGTGGATGCCACGGGCCAACAAGCATTCTTGGCCAACCGCCTGGGGCTTCGCATTGATACTCCAGAACCGGGCAAAGTCGCGATATGGGGGTACTACCGAGGTGCTCGAAGAGATGCCGGCGAAGATGGTGGTGCCACGATCGTCTTGCACACGCGCGATAAGTTATCCTGGTTCTGGTTCATTCCCCTGGCTAACGATGTTACGAGCATCGGTGTGGTTGGTGACCGTGATTACCTGTTCCAGGGGCGAGGTGAACCGTCGGACATTTTCGAAGATGAACTGGTCAAGTGCCCGGCGCTGGTCGAACGCCTGATGGACGCCGAGTTGACCAGTGAGTTTCGCAGGGCCAAGGAGTTCTCCTATTCGACAAAACAGAACGCGGGTGACGGCTGGATTATGGTTGGCGATGCCCGGGGGTTCATCGACCCGATCTATTCTTCGGGAGTCTACTTTGCACTCCGCTCAGGCGAACTAGCGGCGGACGCTATCGTTACAGGCTTACGCGACGGCGACACGACCGCATCCCAGTTGTCCGGATGGTACGAAGACTTCTCCGCGGGAACGCGGCGGATTCAAAAACTAGTCGATGCCTACTACAACAACGACTTCAACTTCGGGCAGTTCCTCCGTGATTATCCGCAGCATACCGGAAACCTGACGGACTTGTTGGTCGGCCGGATTTTCCATGACCGTGCTGGGTGTATGTTCGATGACATGGTAGCAGAACTGGCCAAAGCGACCGTCGCGGCTGCGCAAAAACGCCGAATGGCCGCCAAACGGGCCAACGCGGAGAATTAGCGGGGCTGTGCCTCGGACCGACGCGAGCTTTCGCTCGGTTGTGGCGACCCGCTCCCCGACCAACCTGTGGTCGGTGCCCGTCGCTGAACAACTTGACTCATTTCATACGCGTTTTGAAACCTACCAAGGTGTCATGTAAACGCCGTTGGTCCGTATTCCCACGTCGCCAGGCGGAACACCGAGGTCGTTGAAATAGCGCGAATGGAAGGCGCCGATGTACCTCGGATACGCGTCCTCGACGGACTCGTAGCGAGCATACGGCAGGGCGTGAAACAGGCCATGTCTCGCATTGACGGTGGGTTTTGCCGTCGGTCTGCGGTAGGCCATCCATCTTCGGAAGGGGCCGGCGGCGTGCGTGTCGACGGCCAGCATACCAAATGCAACGGTTGTCAGGGTCAGAGCGATTACGGCTCGTTTCATGGGGAGGCTCCTTGCGGGGGAAACTTTGGGAATTGGGAGTGTCTCAAGCGTAGGTCATGAATAACGGGGCGGTCGCTGCTGGGAAAAAAAGTCACCAGAATTTCTCCGGCTCCGAGAGGCCGTAGTGACCTCGCACTGGCAGCCAACTAAGCTAACCATGACACCGCGTCGACTGCCAGGCACCAATTGGCGCGGAACGGCCCTCCTCCAATGTCCACTGCTTGGGAGACAACCTGTGCGAGACGATCCCATGAGACCTATCCGCATCCTGATGGCCTTGGCGTTGAGCGCCGCAGGCCTACTGCCAACAGGTCCGGCGCTGGCCCAGAATCCGTTTGCCGCGATCGTTCGCACGACAGACCCCTTGAGCCCGAAAGAACAGCTCGAGAAGTTCCACCTCCCGCCCGGCTTCGAGATTCAGTTATTTGCCGCCGAACCGGGCATTCAAAAGCCCATGAACCTCGCATTTGACGGCCGAGGGCGGCTGTGGGTCAGCGGTTCGGTCGAATACCCGTTCGTCGCCGATCCGGGCCATGGTCGCGATTCGATCCGCATTCTGGAAGACACGACCGGCGATGGCCGAGCGGACAGGATCACGACGTTTGCTGATGGCTTGAATATCCCGATCGGACTCTACCCGTATCGCGATGGGGTCGTCGTTTACAGCGTTCCCAATATCTACTTCTTGCGTGACACCGACGGAGATGGCCATGCGGATCGTCGCGAGATCCTTTACGGACCGCTTGATGCGCCCGTAGATACACATGGTATGCAGAACGCCTTTCGTCGCGGCTTTGATGGCTGGCTCTACATCAACCACGGTTTCCGCAACGATACGACAATCGCCGGTTCGGACGGAAGCAAGATTACGCTCAACAGTGGTAACACGTACCGCGTCCGATTGGACGGTTCACGCGTCGAGCAATATACGTGGGGCCAAGTCAACCCGTTCGGCAGTACGTTCACTCCAGGTGGAGACCTGATCACCGCTGACTGTCACAGCAAACCGCTCACTCTACTGTTGCGCGGCGCGCACTACTCCAGTTTCAATAAGCCCCATGATGGGCTGGGATTCGCGCCCAACATGACGGAACATTCTCATGGATCAACCGCGATTGCCGGTGCCGCCTATTGCGACGGTGCATTCCCCGTCGCTTGGCAAGGTTCGCTACTGGTTGCCAACGTCATGACATGCCGCGTGCATCGCGATACGTTGGTTCTTCACGGTTCGTCGGTGGAAGCGCACGAACAACCTGATCTACTGGACTGTGACGACCCCTGGTTCCGCCCGGTCGACCTGCGATTTGGCCCCGACGGCGCGCTGTACGTTGCCGATTTTTATAACCGCATCATCGGGCATTACGAAGTCCCGCTCGACCATCCGCAGCGCGATCGCACGCGAGGGCGGATTTGGCGCGTTGTGTATCGCGGCGTTCGTCAGGACCATCCGCAACAGCTCGCCAACGTCGATCTTACGACGGCGTCGACTGACGAGTTGATCGCTGTGTTGGCTTCCCCGTCAATGGATCAGCGGATGCTGGCCACAGATCAACTAACGGACAGGATCGGCCCACCGGCGATCGATCCGTTACGTCAAATGTTGCAGGATGCTCCGAACGTGCCCGCTCGCGTTCACACGATGTGGGCGTTGTACCGATTGAAGGCGCTGAAGTTGGCCGAAGTCGAACGGTTAGCCCACGCCCCTGAGGCGACCGTTCGTCGTCATGCCATGCGAGCGCTAGCGGAAACCGCCGTGACGTCGGCGCAATCCCGTGAATTGGCCATTGCCGCGTTGCGAGACGTCGATCCAGCCGTGCGACGCGCCGCGGCGGACGCCATCGGTCAACATCCCACGACAGAATCGATCGGCCCGTTACTCCGCGCGCTAGAAGAGGCCGCGACTGACGATGTTCAACTGCGACATACGATACGCTTGGCGATCAGAAATCAACTCCGCGCGCCGCTGCGCGACGGCGATAACCCGTTCGCCATGCTTGAGGGCCTGAATCTCGACCCGGCGGGGCACGAACTGATGGCGAGTATCGCCCAATCGATTCACACCGAGCAAGCTGCCACGTACATCGTCGACAGACTCCAGACCCAGGTGCCAGCCGTGGACGTGATGCTGGCACGATTGAAGCACGCGGCGTCGTATGCGTCGGAGACGCTGATTGATCGCATCGTCCCACTCGTTCGCAAGCACGCCAAGGACGACGTCGATCTGCAGAAGCAACTGCTGCAGACATTACAACAACAACGCTCCCAACGCGGACTTCCACCAACGGACTCGTTACGAGACTGGGGCACAACGCTGGCCGCCGAACTTCTGAAATCGCTCGACAGAGAAGCGAACACCTGGGGTGTGGCGCGTGGCGGTGATCTTTGGGACTTTGAAGAGCGTAAATCCGCCGATCGCCGGCAGGCAACGCGATTTCTTAGTAGCTTGCCTGGGGGCGAGCGTGGTACGAGTGTCCTCCGCAGTGTGCCGTTTGAGATTCCGCCTCAATTGTCGTTCTTCATTTGCGGGCACCGCGGGTTCCCAGATAAGCCGCCTTTGGATGCAAACTTCGTGGTGATTCGCCTCGCCGAAACTGGGCGAATCGCGGGACACGCTTTTCCGCCACGCCATGATGTGGCCCAGCCCGTCGTCTGGGATTTGTCTGAATACCAGGGACAACGAGGATATCTGGAGATCGTCGATGGCCTGAATCTATCGGCGTATGCCTGGCTGGCTGTCGCCAGGTTCGAGCCTGACGTGGTGCCGCTGACCATGGCGAGCCCTCGAACCATTGCGCAACGTCAGATCGCCGCCGCTGCGATTGCCGAGGCGCTACAGCTTTCGCATCTGGCTGACCCGTTGCGCCGCATCGTCCGCGCTGAGACGACCGGCGCGGAAGCCCGCTCCGCTGCGGTTGCGGCGATCGTGACGTTGGAGCCCAATCCGGTAGCTGCTGCATTTGTATCGATATTGGGCGAGGCTGGCGTCAACCCAGTGTTGCAGTTGACAATTGCCGACGCGATCGCCGACCGTGACTCCGCCAAGCTGGACGAGCTTGCGCAACAGACCATGAAAACCTCGCCGATGCGTGTACAACAGAAGTTGGCCGATGGACTGGCAGCAAGTCCCATCGGCAGCGGAGTCCTTTTGGATTTGATCGAGCGTGGGATCGCTTCGGCCCGCCTGCTGCAGAGCGCATCATTGCGTCAAAAACTGCTGGCCGCAGATCAGCCGACGATGGCATCGCGAATTGAACAATTGACCGCGAACTTGCCCGCCGCCAGCGAACAACTGGATTCGATTTTGAAACAGCGACGCACATCTTTCTTGGCGGCAGCGGCATCAGCCGAGCGTGGGCAGCTGCAGTTCACAAGACATTGTGCCGTCTGCCATCAAGTTCAGGGCCAAGGAGCGGTGGTTGGTCCTCAGTTGGATGGTGTGGGCAACCGCGGCCTGGAGCGGATTCTGGAGGATGTCCTGGATCCCAACCGCAATTTGGATGCGGCGTTCCACGTTTCGTTGTTGGCCACAAGCGACGGACGCGTCCTGACAGGATTGTTCCGACGTAAGGAAGGTAAGTCGCTGATTTTTGCGGCCAACGACGGTAAAGAATTTTCGTAACCGTTCACGGAGTTACGTTCAATAGGCTTGGGGCCGGTTGATTTTGCCGTTTGGCCCTGATGGATTTGTGAAGAAACGAAAAGAAGTTGCGGT
>JASLRF010000122.1 GCA_030744095.1 Pirellulaceae bacterium
CGCAAGGCGACCAGGAGCCCGGGCTGCCGCCGGTCTTCTGAGATCTCTGCGAAGTTTCCAGTACCACGGATGATTAAGAATCGGCTGACGTTCGGTGCGTATCGCTGGAGCTCGCCGGACAGTTGCTCCGCACTATGAATCGTGTCGATGAAAAGTAAATCAGTCGGTTCGATTCGCGGAATGCTGAAGTCCTGAATCGCCGCAACCGAAAGTTTGGCGATCGCCGGATCCGCTCCTGCCCACTCGTGGATCCGTTCGTAGAGTGCGTCCTTTTCGGTATCGTACCCGGAGCCTGTCACAACAGGGGATGCACTGTACCTGAAATCGACAAAAAGGTATCACCAAAGGTATCACCAACAGAAAAAGGACTTGCGGTCATTTGACCACAAGTCCTTTTGTTTCAATGCCTTAACTTCAGTCGGGGTGACAGGATTTGAACCTGCGACCTCTACGTCCCGAACGTAGCGCTCTAGCCAAGCTGAGCTACACCCCGAGGTGTCTTTACATCGTACCGCGCGGACCTGACCGGGCAAAGAGGGAAGTTAACACCCACCAAAATATGCCTCGTTTCTGACGCGACAGGTCATCACCCCACTCAAGTTCCTCATCGCGTTCACGCTGTGTTGCACCGCGCTGTGGGACGCCAATCTACCAAGTGCATTTCAACCGTGCGGCGACCGCGAAATTCGTTGATCACCGGACGATAGGCGACATCAATTGCCCCGTTGGCCGCCGTCAGGTCTTCCAGCCAGTCACCTTTGCCGAACGCCACAGCCCGCAACTTCACGCCATGCTGCGTCAATTCAACAGAGAGGTGGCGTTCACCGCTGCCCAAGAAACGGGGTGGCGCGGCTTTGGTGACTGCCGTGGCGCAGAGGACCGGCCTTGGATTGCACGCACCGAATGGCGACATTTGCTCGACCTGCTGCACCGACCCCAACGTGAGCTGACTAAACGCTGCCTCCGCATCGATGCGAACTTCCGCGATGCGGTCTTCGTCAGAGATTGCGCCCGCAGCGTACTCGCAAAATGCCGACCGAAACGCGTCAACGCGCACCTCGTCGATTTTTAAACCGGCCGCCGCAGCATGGCCTCCATGCGATACCAAGTACTCGTCGCATCGTGCGAAAGCTGAATGCAAGTCCAGGCCACACGCGCTTCGGCCTGAACCGCTGCCGGGCTTCGTACCAAGTTCGTCCAGTGCAATCAGCACAACAGGACGATGGTACTTCTCCGCCAGACGACCAGCCACAATCCCTATGACCCCAGCATGCCAGCCCGATCCAGCCAAAACAAAAGCAGAGTTATTCCCTGGATCAAACCGCTCCTTGATCTGCTTGTTGGCCGCCAGGTAAACACTGCGTTCGAGTGTGTCGCGCCTGCCATTTAGTTCCGTGAGGAATTCGGCGAGGTCGCTCGCCCGCGCTTCCGAATCCGTGGTGAGTAATTCGATGCCCAGTTGCGCTTGACCTAATCTTCCGGCGGCATTCAATCGCGGGGCAAGGCTAAACGCGATATCTTCGCTGGATAGCGAAGGCTTCGTATCCAGCTTGGCCACTCGCATTAGCGCGCGAACACCGATTGGCGGGGATTCTCTGAGGCTCTTCAGGCCATGACGAACCAGAATGCGGTTCTCGTCAACCAAGGGCACAACATCGGCGACAGTGCCAATCGCCGCAAGGCCAATCGCAGTCAAAAGAAAACTCCGCATTCGCGGGCTGACTTTCTTTGAATCACTGGCACGGCAGCAAAGCGCCCACGCCAGCTTGAACGCGACTCCCGCGCCACACAGCCCAGCGAACGGATACGTCGTGCCAGGCAGCGCTGGATGTACCAATGCCGCGGCACCCGGCAGAGTCTCGCCGAACTGATGGTGATCAGTGACGATCAATTCGATTCCATTCTGCTTGGCCGTTTCCGCTTCCTCGACACTGGCGATTCCGCAATCGACGGAAATCACCATCTGCGTCCCTTCGGCTGCCAACGTCGCAAGCGCCTCATCGTTTAGGCCGTATCCTTCTTCGAGTCGGTTGGGAACGTAGCTGCGAACCTCCGCGCCCAGCATGCGAAGGCAACCCAAGAGAATCGATGCGCCAGTCATGCCATCAGCGTCATAGTCGCCGTATACGACAATCTTTCGCTTGGCTGCAATCGCATCATGGATCAACGCAGCCGCAGCTGGAACTCCCGGAAGTTCTTCCGGGTCACGCAGGCCTGTCAGCTTTGGGTCGAGAAACGACTGAACCTGGCTCGCGTCGGTAATCCCGCGACTGACGAGCAACTGGGCAACGATCGCCGATATCCCAGCGCTGCGCTCCAATGCGAGAATGCGTTCGGCATCGTGAGCCTGAATGCGCCAGCGTTTGCCCATTACAGTTGGGTTCGGACAAAGAAACTAGGATTGAAAATGAAAGCTGGTGCGGCGTCACGCGGCCCAACTGAACAATGAGCCCAGCTGAACTGGCAGCCCAACCGGCACGACGTAACTACTTCTTCTTTTCGACGTGAACCGTATGTTTTCGCAACCGCGGGCAAAACTTCTTCAGCTTCAGTTTTTCCCGCCCGGGCTTGCGGCGCACGAAGTAGTTGTAATCGCCGGTCTCTTCACAAACCAAGAAAACGGTGTCCGCCTTTTTTTTCCCTTTGCCGCCGGTCTTCTTCGCCATGGTGAGCCGTGTCCTCTTCAAACAGGTCGTGCCACAGAAATGCTGGCACAAGTAGGGGTGCGTATTTGTAAGTCCCGAATTGTAACCAAAATATGGCATCTGAACAGGTCCGTTTCGAGGTCGTTTTCCTGACGCAACTCGTGGTTTCAATCGCCTTTGGTCATTCGGGCCGCCGATTCGATGCGGTGGCAATCAATGGTGTTGCATTCGCACAAAAAGGCGGGACTTGAAATCGACGGAAAATTCTGTAGCCTAAGAGGTTAAGATGGCTTATCATGATCAGTGGAAGATCTCTCACGGGGAATCTCTGCATTCCTCAATTCTGGATCTCCATGATGGCGAATCCGCCCCACGGGATTTCGGTTCGGACTTTTGAATTCGGCGAGAAACACGAGTACAAACCGGCGCGAGATGCGTTAAGCCGGTAGCAGATAGACACATTTTAGTGGCTTTGGAACAGCAGAAGAGCAAGAGACGGAGCACGAAGCATGGCGACTGGATCCTCCATTTCCAACACGACGCCCCTTTCTGATCCCGATCAACAGTCAATGGATGACCACGCCCTTGATGCGGCCGAGGCGGAGGCGGACGACGGGGAAGAAGAGGAAGAGATTGGTGCCGGTTTCGGTAGCCGTTTCCTCTTTTTCAATGCCGTCCCCAGTTGGGCGGTCAGCATGGTTGTGCACGTCTTTATCCTGCTGGCGCTGACGCTGATGTATTTCGATCAATCATCGGAAGCGGCACGCACCGTGCTCAATGTCTCTCCTCCTGGTGAAGTGGAAGAAGTCAAGGACTTTGAGTTGCTGGAAGACTTGGAGCCGATGGAGGTTGAAACGATGACCGCTGAGGTTGTTGTTCAGACCGAAGTGACAACGCCAACGGAAATGGTTGACGTCTCCGTTTCGACAGATATTGATGCGGCCCCGCTGACAGTCCAATTGGTCGAGTTCAGTTCGGAGACGGCACCTCGCAACGACTTGATGCAGGAAATTGGTTCGGTCACTGGCAAAGGCGTCGAAGGCCGTGGCATGGCGGCCCGAAAACAGATGGTTGCGAGCAATGGTGGTTCCGAGGGCAGCGAAAAAGCCGTTGCTTTAGCGCTCAAATGGTTTGCCCAGCACCAACGCCCAGACGGGAGTTGGAGTTTTGATCATCGGCAAGGACAGTGTGGCGGTCGCTGTACACACCAGGGAACGCTGACGGATTGCTACACGGGTGCGACGGCCATGGCGCTGCTTCCATTTCTGGGATCCGGTCAAACTCATAAAGAAGGACAGTACAAACAACAGGTGTTTGCTGGTCTGAGCTATTTGATTCGTGCGCAGAACAAGAAGAACGGCTCGTTGGTGCAAAGCGGGGGAAACATGTACTCTCATGGCTTAGCCGCAATCGTTCTGTGTGAAGCCTATGCAATGACACAGGATCGGCAGTTGATGATGCCAGCCCAGGCGTCACTGGCATACATCGTGTATGCCCAGGATCCCGTGGGCGGTGGTTGGCGCTATGGCCCCAAACAACCGGGCGACACCTCTGTGGTCGGCTGGCAGTTAATGGCGCTCAAGAGCGGGCACATGGCATACCTCAAAGTACCGCCGTCATGTGTTGCCGGAACGACCAAGTTTCTGGACAGTGTCCAGACGGAATACGGTGCGAAGTACGGTTATGCGACGCCAGGTGCAAAACCATCAACAACGGCAGTGGGTCTGCTGTGTCGCATGTATCTGGGATGGAAGAAAGACAACGAAGCGCTTGAAGCTGGCGCACAGTACATCAGCAAGATTGGCCCCAAACCCACGGACATGTACTACAACTATTATGCAACCCAAGTCATGCGGCATTTCGGCGGCGATATGTGGGAAAAATGGAACAGTGTTATGCGAGATCAGCTGGTCGAATCGCAGAGCACCAAGGGCCACATGCTGGGAAGCTGGGATGTTGCTGGCGGCGGTCACGTGAATGATCGTGGTGGGCGACTGTACTTCACGTCATGCGCGACGATGATCCTCGAAGTCTACTATCGACACATGCCAATCTACGGCAAGGCAGCTGCGGAAGAGGATTTCCCGCTCTAGGTGGTCGTGCAAAGTTCAGCAGGACCTTCCGTCAGACCGGTGGACGGCGATGAGACCGGCCAACGTGACTGGTCACTAGCGGCGTACCGTTTTTGACTGAAGCGCAGGCGAACTGCCGAAGGTCTTTGCCAGAAGCCTCACAACTTCTCTAACCGGTCGATCGGCATATCTCTTCCAATCACGCAACATCTGGGCCCTCGAATCCGTCACCACCTCGGGCGCGCGACCTATACTTGCGCGACGTTGAGCCCACCAGGAATCGCTGCGCGCGTGCCAATGCCGAATAACCCGCACAACACGACTTCGACGGCCACCGATGGGCCAAGCGCGGAGTTTGTCCACGATCCTCCTCGGAAGCACCCAGGACCACCATCTCGCGCGATTTCACAACAACGTCCCGCGACAACCGCCACCTCGCCACGACGGTCATTCCTGGCTGCGGATTCCGTACAGAACACGCTCAGTTTCATGGTCAGCATGATGGTGCATTTGGTCATTCTGGTCGCGCTGGGCCTGCTATTGACACCAAATGAGGATGAGCGGCATCGCGTCGCATTAGTCGTAACCGCACACGAGGATGACGAAGAACCTAGCTTGTTGGAACCAATGTTGGCGGTAAGTTCTTTCGACAGCCCTGAAGCTGAATCTGAGAAAGACGATCCGCAGCTTGCTCAAATGCCTAACGCGCCGAACATCCCATCGCCCTTTGCTCGCCAGGAAACGGCTTCGGTTGTCCAGCCTGCCAGCCGTCTGGCACGGCAGATTCCGCTGACCACATTGATGTTGGCCAACAACGCACCCGTTGGAGGCGGCTTCGAGGGTCGAACGCAGGAGGCGCGAGCGAGGCTAGCTGCCACGGGCGGGGCAACGCCACACAGCGAAGCGGCGGTGGAAGCTGGCCTGGCGTGGCTGGCCGCACATCAACGGACCGATGGCAGTTGGCGACTACTGCATCAGTTCGGCACCTGTGACTGTCGCAACCAAGGTGTCCGCGAGACGTCAACCGGCGCAACTGGGCTTGGCCTATTACCGTTTCTGGGGGCGGGCTACACACATCTCCGCGGTCCTTATCATGAAGTCATCCAAAAAGGACTTGACTACCTGATGCGCAAGATGGTCGACACGCCTCACGGTGGCGACCTGCAGGAAGGAGGCAACATCGGCATGTACACGCATGGAATCGCCGCTCTCGCCTTATGTGAAGCCTACGCAATGACTGGCGATCAACAGCTGCGACCCTACGCTGAAAAAACGATCCAGTTCATCTGCACCGCCCAGCATTCCCAAGGGGGCTGGCGCTACAATCCAGGTCAGCCCGGTGACACCACTGTCAGTGGGTGGCAAGTCATGGCGCTCAAGAGCGGACGTCTGGCCAGGTTGGAGGTGCCGTCGCATGTGATTGAACGCACGAAACTCTATTTGAACAGCGTGTCGACATCGCAAGGAGCATTTTACGGCTACCGGACGCCAAGAAAGGAAGCAGGGCCGACGGCAGTCGCCTTGTTGCTGCGGATGTACCTCGGTTGGACGCGTGATGACGACCGCCTCGTCCGTGGCTCGATGTATCTGTCTGCGACTGGACCTTCCAGAACGGATGTCTATTTCAACTACTATGCGACGCAGGTCATGCATCACCTGCAAGGGAACGGTTGGCCGCAGTGGAACGCACGGATGCGAGATTACCTTGTCGAAACGCAAGCCAAGCGGGAGCACGAAAAAGGCAGCTGGTTCTTCCCTGACCCGCATGGCACGTTCGGTGGACGCCTTTACACGACAGCCATGTGTATCATGACCCTGGAAGTGTATTACCGCCATATGCCCCTATATGGCGATGATGCCGTGATCGACGACTTTTAGTTGAACCACCAACGGGTGCAACAGTTGGTGGTCATCCCACTTTATGGCGATGACGCCATTGTCGACGACTGTTAGTCGAACCGCCAACGGGCAAGGCGGTTGGCATTTGGGCCGGCAGGCAGTCCGTCGACAATCACGCTCCACCTCACTAGACTTGCGGCGTGCAATTGATTCCCGTTATCGATCTGAAAGGTGGCCAAGTCGTTCGCGGCATTGGCGGGCAGCGCGCACAGTATCGCCCTGTGCAAAGCCAGCTTGTCTCGACCGCCGCTTCCGGTCTGGTCGCCAGGGCGCTCTGCGGGATTGTTGGGCACGGCAGTCTATACGTCGCGGATCTCGATGCCGTCGCCGGCTCGGCGCCGAACTGGAACGCCTACGAACAGATCTTGGCTTCCGGAGCGGAAATCACCCTTGATGCCGGAGTTTCCACGGTCAACGAAGCGCAGGCGGTGGTCGACTTTGCCGATCAACAAACAGTGAGCACGTCCATCGTCGTGGCGCTGGAATCAAGCTCGAGCCCAGACGACCTCCCACAGATAATTGCACGGATTGGCGCTGGCCGAGCGGTGTTCAGCTTGGATCTCAAGGACGGTCGTGCTTTGACAAGTGCGGCTGCCTGGAGAGGCCATTCAGTTTTGGAAATCGCGGCGTACGCGACGGAGATTGGGTTCGAATGCATGATCGTGCTGGACGTTGCCGCAGTGGGCGTCGACAGGGGGCCACAGGTGGTCGACCTGTGTCGTGACATTCGCGCTGGGCATCCCAATCTGAAACTGATTTCCGGTGGTGGAGTTCGCTCGGTTGACGACTTGCGAGCGTTTTACGAAGCAGGGTGTGATGGCGTCTTGGTCGCATCGGCTTTGCACGATGGGCGAATATCTCGCTCGGACCTGCAAGACTGCGAAGTACTGCAAGAGTAATGGGGCGGCTCTACCTTGATTCCACTGTTTCGTGGCGACTTCAATCGGAGGTTCACCGCACATTACTCCCATGGCGCCGCACGCGATGTGACGGTCGCAACGTTTCTAAGTGTCTGTTGGGTGAAAGAACGGAAACGGATTTGATGGCCCAATTGGAACAGTTCGCCCAGGGTGGACACGACTCAACTGGTTCCAAAGTTGTGTTGATTTTCGCTCAAAAGTGCTTCCTTTGGCCACTGCATCGAGACATAATCGTGAATCGTTCCGGCGAGCGGTGGAACCTGGTTTACCAGTCGTAGGATGGGGCTCTTGTCCGTCAACCTTCCTGCGGCGGGCAAGAGTGCCTGTCTTACAGGTAAGTTTCCTGCTGACCGTTGCCTTGTTGTCTTTCGCACCCCCTAGGGTACGCCATGTTTCTGCGGTACTTACTTGTTGACTCGATGGGGCAATTTCGATTGGTGGATTCACTCGCCGTCGAAGATGTTTGGACGGGTCGTCGTGATTCCGGTGTGCTGGGTCATCCAATCGGCGACGAATTGCGTCTTGTCACGGTTGTATGCAACGATGAAAATCTCGCGCCGCACAAGTGTTTTTTTCTGCGCGCTAAATTGAAAGATGGTCGAATCACCGACGAGTCTCGTTTTGATGCCTACGATTCCATGACCGAGCAGTCGCGTGGAACCTACGACATCCTGGCAGAAGACCACCAACTGTACGGCTGGCCAGATGATTGGTATCAGCAATTAGCGGTGGCTCTGGATGTCCCCGTTGTTGAACTAAGGAAGGTCGGCATCGGTGGACCATTGCTGATGGCGGACTTATGGGGATTCTCAATCGAACGAATCTTGCAGTACTTCGAGGAAGGCTACCAGAAGTAGCGGGCCAGGCATTGATTCTTAAGATTGACCGAGAATTGCGGTTGAGACTTGAGCTGCTGCTGGCAGACCAGCGCGGCACAGCCACCAGGGATAACCTCGCTCGATCTTCTCAAGATCTGGGGCTGATCCTGCGACACCGGGGAGAATCGTTTGAGGGTCGAGCGAACCTGCGGGAAACTGATTCATGTTCAGTTCATAATCGCTTTTGGTCAGGTAGAACAGTCGGCGCGTGTAGGTCCTAGTCTGCGGATCAGACGGCGCGTCGGGCGTCAGTTTCGAGTAGCCAAGGATCGTGGCGTCGGTCGAGCAGAGCAGGGGGCCTCGTCGACTCTTGGCGTTACGGATCGTGGCCACGCGGACAAAGTCGAGCGTTTCGAGCGGGCGTAGCTGAAGTGGACCCCATGCGCTGGGCGCAAAAGGGGGTTGTATAGTGGGTAGAACTCCGATCGGTTGGGAGAGCGGCAAG
>JASLRF010000123.1 GCA_030744095.1 Pirellulaceae bacterium
AGACTCTCCTTCTGGCCGTTGGTGTAGAACAGCCAATGGATGCGAACGGGCGTTAGTGAAACAAAACGATTTGTGTCCGTTGGTGTTCATCTGCGGTACCTCTGCGAGAACCGGTTTTGAAACTGCCTCGAGGGTCATTACGTGACCCTTGGTTGTAATCGGTGTTCCGCACCTCTTAGAATTGAGGCTCGCCGAAATCGGCAACCGCGCGGTCATGTACTGGCCGCCATCCCGATTCGTTCACCCTGCTGACAAGAGGTCCGATCGCGCGATGAGCAAATCTGAACTGGATCCAGAAATGGAATACGATCCCGTATTTCTACATTCGCGCCGCGAGGCAGTCGTAATCTTCTGTCTTTGGGTAACGGCGTTGATTTGGGTCGTCCCGTTTTGCTACTTCAATGGGTACGGCGGAAACGTTGATCCGAGTTCGATCAGCATGATCATGGGAATCCCTACGTGGTTGTTCTGGGGCATTTTTATGCCGTGGTTGGTGGCCGACGCCTTCACGATCTGGTTCTGCTTCTTCTACATAAAGGACGATGAACTGGGTGAAGCCCATGAAGGTTCCGACATTGAGGAAGAACTGGCTGAACTTCAGGCCCCGAAACAGTCGTCGCAGGAAGGGGGTGCCTGATGGAGGTCAATCTTACCTCTGGAATGATCTTGGCCGCCGGATCGAATTCGGCGCTGCTTACATTCTGCCTGTACACGCTGGCGGTTTTTGGCCTGGCCTGGTTGTCCAACCGCTTGCTGCAAAGCAAGAGCTTTATGAGCGAGTATTTTCTGGGGAGTCGCAGCCTTGGCGTTTGGGCGTTTGCTCTGACCTTTGCGGCGACCAGTTCGTCCGGCGGCAGCTTCACCGGCTTTCCATCTAAGATTTATACGCACGGGTGGATTCTCGCGCTGTGGATCGGTAGCTACATGGTGGTTCCAATATGCACGATGGGGTTGCTGGGCAAGAGGTTGAATCAAGTCGCGAGGATTTCAGGCGCCATCACTGTGCCGGACGTGATTCGCGACCGATTTCATAGCAAGTATTTTGGTCTAGTGGCCGTTTCGCTGATCGTCTTCTTCATGTCCTTCAATCTGGTCGCGCAGTTCAAAGCCGGAAGTCTAATTCTGCAAACGCTGCTAACTGACGTAGACATGTTCCACACAGTTTCTTCCGGCTTGTTTGGTTCGCTGACGAACAGCGGCGGATTATTAGACGGCGTGAATCCTGGCTACTTGCTGTGCCTGTTCACGTTCGGCGTGGCAGTCATCATCTATACCACCTACGGCGGTTTTCACGCGGTGGTCTGGACGGACGTCATGCAGGGCGTGGTGATGGTGGTCGGCGTGCTGATCATGCTTCCGCTGGCGCTCTACCAGGTCGGCAAGTTAGCGCCGCCTGGATCGAGTGGTTTAGAATACACAACTCGTGAGATGGCCAAAATGACACCTCCCGAGGCGGGTACGGCGACACTGCGCCTGGCAACGGAGCGGCAACAAGATCTCGTGCTTCGCGGTGATACCTGGATCCCGTTCGGCAGCGAGACGGACCAGCAGCGCCTGCTGCGGCTGACGACCAGCGTTACGATTGCCGCGGGGCAAACCGAAGTACTGAATGTCGGTGTGTTGGAACTCACCGCGCGCGGCGACATTGAACGCAAGATGGCTCTGTTGACACCGGCAGAAATCGATACGGGGATTGTCGTCGACAACGTCATTACGGAACCGTATGCCTACGGTTCCCAACCTGACCAGGCCGGTGCCTATGTGTCCGGGCCTGGACCAAGCGAATCGGACATGAACGGGTTCTTGCCAGTCAGCCTGGCCATCTCGTTCTTCTTCATGTGGGCCATCTCGGGATCTGGCCAGCCAAGTAACATGGTGCGGCTGATGGCGTTCAAGGATGCGCGAACACTGCGTTTGTCCATCTTCACCGTCGCCATGTATTACTCGGCGATCTACTTTCCACTGGTGATCATCTTCTGTTGTGCACGACTACTGATCCCCGGCATGGAAGCTGAATCGGACCGAATCATGCCGGCAATGGCCGTTTTTCTGAGTGAGCAGGCGGGGATTGCCTGGCTGGCCGGACTGTTGGTCGCCGCGCCATTCGCAGCGGTCATGTCGACGGTGGACAGTTTCTTGCTGATGATCTCGTCCGCCTTAGTGCGCGATATCTATCAACGGAACATCAACCCGGCGGCCGAGGAAAAGGCGATCAAACGTCTATGTTACTTGTTCACGTTGATCGTCGGCACGGCGGCGATGATCGGCGCCATTAACCCGCCGCAGTTCTTACAAGACATCATCGTGTATGTCGGCAGCGGTTTGGCGGCCTGTTTTCTAGCCCCGATGGTCTATGCACTGTATTGGCCACGCGCCAACAGCCAAGGTTGTATGGCCGGGATGCTGGGTGGATTTGCCGCCCACCTGTCGCTTTACTTTGGTGGCATTTTTGCCAACGGCAGTTTCTTTCGCCCCTATCGAATCATGAATTTCGATCCGATTATCTTTGGGTTGCTCGTGTCGTTTGGCACGGTGTACGTAGTGACGAAAATGACACCGGCACCACCGACGGAGTTGGTGAGAAAGTACTTCTGTAAGGTGACCAAGAAGACAGCGACGTCGTAGGACTGGGATGAAGTCTTCGTTACTGCCCGCCTGTGTGCTTTTCCAGCCAGGCGATGGCGGCGGCTTCGATGCCTTCGTGTCCGCCTTCAAAAATGGTCACGCGCGCTCGTCCCGCACGTCGGCGGAGGTGAATCTGCCGATCAAACGACGGGTCGACAGCCTGGTCGCTTGGTGTCGGTTCTTCCAGGTGTCCGTTTTTGCGGCTGATCTGCGCGATCTCGGCTGCGGAGATCTGAATTCCGCCTGCGGCCTTGGCGATCGCATTGAAGGCGTCCAGCGCGTGGCGAACAGGCACCGAACCGGTGTGGCCGTCGTGGACGCCTGCTGAAATGTCCAAAGCCACTTTAGCCGCACGATGCAAATGCGTCAGCGGCGACCGTAGCCGATACTGCTGATCCACTGCGTCACTGTCACCGGGCGCACCGCCGCAGACTTTTCGCATCATCTCGCCGTAGCGATCGTTCTTGTGCTTTGCGTGCCAGGATGCCAGATCACTGATCCCGACCCAGGCACTGGCCGCTGTCCAGACTTCCGGGTGACAGCCGGCCATCAACATCGTCATGTGGCCTCCGCCAGAAACACCGGTTAAATAGATGCGGCGGGGGTCGATCTTGTAATGTCTCTTGGTCCAGGCCACGGCGTCCAGGATGTCTTGTTGGGCGGCGAGTGACCCGCAGGCGAGCGGATCGTCGTTGGCTCCGCGGAAATTAGGGAAGATGCAGACCCAGCCTCGTTGTCCGGCCATCTGTTCCAGCAGTGGCTTGCGCTGCTGGAGATCGGCGCTCCACGAGTGCAACGACACCAACAGTGGCGCAGGCTTCGCCTTGTCGTGATCATCGGGAAGAACCAGGTAGCAGGGTTGCTCGGCGCCATCAAGTGAACTGGTGATGACGACTCTTGTACGTTGCCCCGCTACGGCGGGTGCGATCACAAGCAGCAGCAACCAAACGGGTAACGATTTGCGAACGAACTGATGGAGCATGTTTCCGTGCTCTTTCGATGAACTGGATTTTTGAGGAATAGGATTAGGAACAGCCGCTTAGGGCCAAGGCCGAGAACGTCGCTCTTTCGATGAACGGTCTTCAAAACTCCTGCCATTCGATATAGACGCAGGCGGCAATCAACATGACTAGGGTAAACAGCGCACTGCTCCAGAGCGGTGTCCAGGGATCCAGACTTTGTTGGGACGCGGCCATGTCCGAACGGTTGTTGCTTGCGGTCTCCTTGCCTGACAGCAAGTACTGAAACGTCTTGTCCAATTCACCGGGCTTGGGAAAAAGGCTGTAAAGTGGGACGAGCCCGTACCGATAAAACCTAGCCAGCCAATCTAACTTTGGCGAATAACGTCGCACCAGTTTCAGCGAAGGCAACTCATAACGGCTCAAACGGACGGTGTGATCGCAAACGAACAATTGATTGTCTCGCGAAAACGTTGCGCTTGAGATATCGCCTTGACCTGTCACGCGTGCTTTCTTGAATTCTGTCGACTCGGCGTCGTACATCCACAGATTTCCGTTGTGAAATACAATGGAAAACCAGCGACCATCGGGAGAGGCGTTGATAAAACGCGGTTGGTTGGGGCCTTCCGGCTGAAATTCATGGCTTAATTCAAAAGACGTGGCATCCAGAATCTGCAGACGACCGTCGTCCCGACCCACGACCAGTGTGTTGCCGCCCACACCGATCACGGCCGGCTGCCGCTCTTCACCATCAAGCTCGTGCGTCCGCTCCACAACGTATTGCCCGTCGTCTCCCTTCCGCACGATCGTAATTGACGCCCGTGTGTATAACGCCAACTCGTGATTAGACTGGTTCATGGTCGCCATCGATGGCTGGGTCAGCAACACGGGTTCTTCGGGGCTGACCTTCTGGAAGGGGCTGCTCTTGCTCAGCGGAATCGTGAAATTCCAAAGCTTGATCGGTTCTTGTTTCTTGGTGGGATCACCGACTAACCGATAAAGGCCCATGCTGGCGACAACCAGGACGTCGCCGTTTTCTTCGTGGAACATGCCCAGCGTGCCGGAGGGGGCAGTGATGGCGGTTTCGGCCTCCCAGTCGCTGGTGCGATCACCTACGTAGAAATTCATCTTCGTCGGTGGGAACATCGGTGTCGCGGATAGGAGCCGATCTTCTTTTTCGTCGTAAAGTGGTCCGACGGGGCGAAATTCGCGCGGAATCGACGTCATGAACATCATGACCGGCCGCGCCTCTTTCTGGTCCTGCGAGACGAACACCTGTTGCCACTGACGCGAATCAGCGTCCCACTCTTGCGAGATGCCCATTTCATTGGCAACCAAGAAGGTATCACCCACCTCGATGACGTTGACAAGCCGAGTCTTGTTCCAGATCCGAGTTTCAAACTCAATCTTCATAACGCCCAGAATAAAACAAGTCATCCAGAACACCACCGTCAGCGCGACGCAGACGATGGGACTTCGCCACACGATCCCGATGAGAGACGAGACCGAGTAGTAAATCGCAAAGACAAACAGGTAAATCGGGATGCTCAAGAGTATGTTGGCATCCCAGACGCCAAATCGAGCCCCCAGGATCAACCACAATCCGCCGATCAGGTACGTCGCGCCAATCATGATGAAGGCACAACCGCCGACAAACTTGGAAAGAAACAACAGCCATCGAGAAATCGGTTTGCTCAATAGCAAATGTAACGAGCCGGGGTCGAACATCTGTGGAATAATGGGTGCCGTCACCAAGATCGCAATCACGATA
>JASLRF010000124.1 GCA_030744095.1 Pirellulaceae bacterium
TCGGCAACATCGACCAGGACGAAATGGATCGCGCGTTCAATGGCGGGATCGGCCTCACGCTATTGGTCAGCAGTTACTATGCGGACAAGATCAGTACGATGCTCAGCGATGCTGGCCTGGATAACTGGCGGATTGGTGAAGTGATCGCGGGCAATGGCGATGTCGTGTGGGGCGAAATGCCGTAACAACGACCAAGGGACGGACAATGGAAGAGTTGCTTGGGATTCTCGGTAAGTTGGTTTCCGTATCTTCTGTCAAGAACGTGCTAGAACCATTCGATTTGATTGACGAGACGGACGACGACCCGGAGGAAGAAGCGCCAATCGGCTCGCGCAGTTGGGTCGATCGGGAACGTGGCATCGAAATTGAACAGGATAACGTCGGCGCGATCAAGACAATCTTTTTGCATTCTGATGCTCATGAGTCGTTTTCCGGTTTTAAAGGGCCGTTGATTGGCTCGTTGTCATTTGCCAGTAGTCGCGATGCCGTGCGCGCTGAGCTTGGCGAGCCCACAAGATCGAAGGATGCTTTCGTGGAAGATTCCCTGGGACCGCAGGGGGCGTGGGATCGATTCGAATCGCCTCAATACACGATTCACATTCAATACGATCCAGACACAACGGATCGTATTCGGTTGATCACGCTGATGAACCCCGATGTTGTTCCGTAGAGCGTCCTAAACCCACGGTCCACGCCCCACTTTGCGGGCGAGCCAAAGCCACGGTGTATGGCCGTGGTCGGCTAGTTTGAAGGTACCAGCAATTCCGGCCGCGTTAGATTCAACAGATGGCCATGGTCGGCAGTTACGATCATGAGGGATTCTCGCCAGTTGCTGTTTTGCTGGACCCAATCGGTGATCACCTTGACTGCCGCATCGCCACTGTTGATGGCACCGATTGAGTTGTCCAAGTTGTTGTCATGATTGGACCAGTCGACATCGCCGGCTTCGACCATCAACCAGAAACCATTGGGCGTGGTTTGCAGCACAGTCAACGCCGCGGTGGTCATCTCTGCGAGGGTCGGATTTTCGATGAGGTCGGCGATGTCATATGTCTCGGCGCTCTTTTGACGCCCCAGCGCCGGCTGATAGTCGCCATTGGCCGTGGCAAACGGCAGGTGCCCTTTGGCGGAGCCGACCCCGAAGAACCCTAGCAGTCGGTGTCCCTTGTGCGCGGCGTGTGTGGCAGCGTCTTGCAACAGCTTCGCGCCGTTCTTGCCAGCGGTTCGCGTGGCAACGACATAGCGCCCGCCATGGTCAATGTCAACGGTCTTGCGATTCGCGGCGGTTAAATATGCATTGCCGGGCACGAAGTTGCTCCCTTGTTTCGCATCTTCGGCGCGTTCTACGCCGAAACCGCCGCCGATCAACACGTCCAATCCAGCCAGCGGCCGAAGATGACTGATCGACGGAATGCCGAGGAGATCGCGAGTTAAGTCCTGAAGGTCGTCTCGGTGCACATTGTGCCCGTAGGTGGCGGCTGGCGTGGCGTGGCTTATAGGCACGCTACTCACCGCACCAACGCCGTAGCCTGCCAACTGCGCCCGATGCGCGATGGTCGGCACATGCTTGCCGGAAGGGCGGACGTTGATGGCGCCGTTGTAGGTCTTGACGCCTGCGACCATGCTGGTCGCGGCACACGCGGAATCGGTGTAGGGATGACGCTCGGGCCCTTTTTTCGAACTCCCCGTCAGGTATTCTAGATCATTCGGCTGTGACCAGGGAAATGCGCCGCCGCGACGCGCATCGTATCCACCGCCAGCAGTCCCACCCGGGTTGGTCACGGTCTGCTGATTGACATCGAATTCCGTGCCAGCGTTGTGCGTGGCCGTTACCATCCAACCAAATTGTGACGTTCCATCGGCAGTGAAGCCTTGGAAGTGTGTACCTTGACCACGCCCGTCGTGGTAACTGACTCGGCGTTGATTGTAAATTGCCGTGGCCCGAGTCGTTTGCCAGTCCATTCCATCGAAGATCACCAGGAAGATGTGTTTCTTTCCGGCTTCCAGTGCGGCTTGCTGAATGTCAAACACATTCGTTTGGTCCATGTAGATCGCTTGTTCATTCAAGGTGCCTGCTGGCAGGCGACCGTAAAGCCGAATGATTTCGCGTTGATCCCGATAAACGCTCTCCGCGCCGATAAAGTCCGAGAGGTCGATGCTGTTTCCAGCGCCGCGTGTGCCGAATGTATAGACCGGTATCAGGCGGTTGGTATGTGTTGTCCATTGCGAATAGTTGTCCGCGCTTATGCCCCAGTGGGCAGCGTCCGATCGACCGGCGTTGACGGCGCGTTCCTGGAGCTCACGCAGACAGTCGTTGGCGTTGGTACCAGTGACGGCCAGGAGCGCGGTCGAGACAACGAAACAGCAGGCGGTAAACTTGGTCATTGCGTTCATTAAGTAGATTCAGGGAAAGATCTGGTCAGGAGGGGGAAAAGGCGTGGGCCGAGGGAAGGCGTGCGGCAGATGGAGATCGATGCGTTGAACCTACTCGCTTAGAAAGGGGCGAAAAGTCTGCTTGGAGACGATAAGCGAAGATCCCGCGACATGGAAGACACAACGCACCTGGTCTCATCTCAGTGTAGCACGAATCTGGGGCCCGACGAAGCGGTTGGATTGAGAGGCTTCATGGAGTCGCGGCCAGCTTACAAGATGGGGCGCAATGGGCCAGCGTGTTTTGCGCAGAAAAAAACTCGTCACGGAAATCGAGTTCACGTGACGAGTTGTCTCGCCCGACCGGATTCGAGATCACGTTACGGGATCTCAACTGGGTTGCCATCATCGCGGTGGCACAGATTTCGAAAAACTGTCAGATCCACCGTGAACGGGATAAAATGGCAGCCCCTCCCGGAACAGGGATTGCTCCTCACAACTGGCCGTTCAGTTTAGGAAAGTGACACGAATTGCAGGCAATGGGAAAGACCGCGGCTCGCGAAGCGAAGGCCGAGTAGGTGGGAAGCAACCGGTAGAAACG
>JASLRF010000125.1 GCA_030744095.1 Pirellulaceae bacterium
TATTCCAGCTCGGGGTCTTTGTCCGCATCCGCTTTGCGATACAGGACTGTTGGCAGGAGCGTGACCGCTTCGAATTCCTCGCCCTTGAGGTATTTTAGGATCTTCTCCACTGTTTGGACTCCCATTCGGTCCGGAAACTGAATGGGGTCGGCAAAGAACTTACCGTCCTTGATGGCCTGTCTGCCTTGTTTTTCGCCATCAAAGGCGACAATGGTGACCTGTTCCGTCTTGCCTGCTTGTTCCAGCGCCGTGTAAGCACCTAAACCCGATGGGTCGTTGATGGCAAATAGACCGGCCAGATCGGGGTTCGCCTGAATTGCCGCCGACGTAACGCTGAAGCCCAAATTCGGTTCACCGCCACCGTCCTGTTGTCCGACAATCTCGATACGGCCCTTCTCGCGTCCCTTGTTGTAAGCGTCAATCACCTCGCGAAACCCATCTACGCGAAGCACACAAGATTCCGCTTGAAAGTCCACAACAAACACTTTGCCGCCAGTTCCACCGAGAACTTCGATCATCGCCTCGCCTGCCAGTTTTCCACCACCAAAATTATCTGTCCCCACATGGCCCGCGATCTCAATTCCCTCGGCTACGCACTGCGTATCGCACGTAAAAACTGGGATACCCTGTTCGTTTGCTTTCTTGATACTGGGGCCGGCCGAACGAGAATCGCACGGATTCAACACAATGGCCGCAACTCGCTTGGCGATGAAGGCATCCAGATGTTCTGATTGGGCTTTCACGTCGCTGCCGGCATTCTCGACAATCAGATCAAATCCCGCCGCTTTCGCTTCACGCCGAAGATTGTCCGCGATGATCTGAAAAAATGGATTTCCCATATCCATGGCGGAATACCCAATCGTGCCTCGCTTTTCCGTTGCCGCTGCTGGTGTTCCAGGCTCGGACGGATCCAGCGAACTTGTCTCGGAGTTATCTCCGTCGGTCGAAGTAATGGACACATCCACGCCACTGCCACCGCCGCAGCCGAGCGCAACAAATGCGACGACTACGATCCACCAGTCAATTCTGTGTTTTCCCATTATCCTCGACTCCCAAATGGTGATTTATGGAACAGTTTGGAATTAAACATGTGAGAGAATGGCATCGGTGACCTCGCGATATCGGGAGGGATTATCGATTTAAGAAGACAACCAGCTTTCCACCATTTAGGACCGCTTGGGAATCGGCAATTCCATGGCGTCCAAGAGGATTTGGATATCCTTCCAGGTCTCCGTCTTCGCAGCGGGTTTGCGAAGAAGATAGGCCGGATGGTAGGTCACAACGACCGAGATGCCTTTGTAGTCATGAATATGGCCTCGCAATCTTCCGACGCTGGTCGTGGTCTCGAGCAGCGATTGGGCGGCGATGGCTCCCAGGCAACAGATAAACTCCGGCTGTATTGTCTCCAGCTGCCTTTCGAAGAACTGCCGACAATTGGTGACTTCATCCGGCGCCGGATTGCGGTTGCCCGGCGGACGGCATTTGAGCACATTCAGAATGTAGATTTCGTCTCGCGTCAGCCCCATCCCTTTGGAGATAATGTCGTTCAGCAATTTGCCGGCGCGACCAACAAACGGTTCGCCCTGCCGATCCTCGTCTGCCCCTGGCGCTTCGCCGAAGAAGCAGAGCCTCGCCTGCGGGTTTCCCACACCAAACACGGTCTGTGTCCGATTCTCGACGAGCTCGCCACACAATGTGCAACGGGCAACCTCGTGCTGAATCAACGCCAACTCTTCTTTGCACTTTGAAAGACTACTCTTGGCTGTGGTTTCTTGGGTGGCGGTTTTCTGGCCGGTGGTCTTCATTGCAGCGGTCACCTTTGCTGCTGCTTTGGTTGGGGGCAACGCCGGCTCCTTTGCGATCTGAGGCGAATCGACTGCGATTTCGTCAACGGGTTCCTCCGCCGGATCCTCGATCACCGCGGCTTTGGGCAATTGCAGCACCCCAGCACGCTGCAGGCTTTCGAGCCTTTGCAGGGCGATGCGCTGGATTCGTTGACTGTCTTCCAATGCGGTCATGCGAATAGTATATCAGTGCAAGACTGAGACCCGCCAGCACAGCAACCCGACCGTCAACTGGCCTCGCTACGCTGAACCGCTGACGTCGCTGTCTTATCCTTCTTCGTTGCCAGCCACACCAAGGCAACGCCGCCGACAGCAACCGCCGCTGCCGTTGCCAGCCAGGCCAGCGGCATATGATCTGTCTCTTGGATCCCCCATCCCCTCGCCGCTAACTCGTCCCGATAGTACAAGATCGTCAACAAGAGACCGTTGTGGCAGGTGTGTAAGAGCATTCCTGGAAGCACGCTGCCGCCTCGGAAGCAGATCCATCCGAGCACTAATCCCATAATTGCGCTGGGCACAAAGCGCTCCACTGAGAGCGCGTTTGTGGTAACCACATGGAAAGCTCCGAACAGCATCGCCGACACGACGACCGTCTTCCAGGGACGCATCGTTTGGCGCAGGGCGCTGAACAAGTACCCGCGAAAGAAGAACTCTTCGCAAACGGCCGGGATCACTGCCAGCGTCAAGAGCATGATGATCAACGGCACCTGTCGCAAACGCTCGATCTGTACCTGCGCCGCCGCGATCTGTTCCTCCCCCAGCGAGCTGAGACCGAGAACCTTCTGTATCAGAAAGATCTCGTGCGCGAACGGCCAGATGGAAACACCCAGAACAATTGCGCCCAAGAACGCGAGGATCGCTGCCGGCGACAACTGAAATCCACTGCGAATGCGCACCTTTTGTGCAAACGCAAACAGCATCGGCAGCCCGACAAACAAGACGATCAGAGCGACAGACGCCAGCCCAAGCCACAATGTCATACTCACTTCAGCATAAGTGCGTAGTGAGTTCGAGACCAGAAAATTAGCGGGAAACAGCAACGCTAAACATGACATGGCACCGGCCATCGTCGGGGCGGAACGCGATTGGCTCGGCCGGCGCCAAAGGTCCGACCAGGTCCCTTCGCTGCCGTACAAGATCGCGTCGGAACCGAAGACCCTGGCCGCCAAAGCCAGCGCGGCGATCGCGTACAAAATCGTTGATAAGACAGCCACAGTCGCCAGCATTGGATCAACTTTCGACTCGAACATATCCCGCGCCAACAACACCACGTTGACCAACGGCGTGATCGCCAGTATGCCGTTGAACTTGATTTCCGGCACGAGGCTCACGATGCCCGGCGCCAACGCCAGCAGCATTACGGGTATCAAGTAGGCCTGGGCTTCTTTGAAACTCCGAGCGAAACTGGTCAGCGCCAACAAGATGGCGGAAAAGAATGTAGCGAACAGAATCAGCAACGCAAAAACTTGCGAGACCAGCAACGGCGACAGACCTTCGTCGCCAAACAACGTTGGAACGAGCCCGGTGACCGTCAGCGTCACAGACATCGCCACCAAATTGGCCGTCGCCGTGAACAATGCCACGGTCAACACCGCAACGTACTTTGCAATCAAGAGTCCCAAGCGCGGCACCGGCGCGGCCATCAACGTTTCCATCGTGCCGCGTTCACGTTCACCCGCCGTCAGATCAATTGCCGGATAGACCGCGCCTGTAATCGTCATCAAGATCAAGATCAACGGCACAATTATCGTCAAAGAGAAACCGGAACCAGTCGGACCTACGGTCGAATGAACCACGTTTGTCGGTAACTCTGTCCGATAATTCAATCTGCCTAGCGTCCGCCGGACATCCCGATTCGCCAACACGTCGTGAATATACTGCTCGTTGATGGCATTCAAGCGTTTCTCGATGAACTGTACACCGGTCGCGCTCAATTGCTTTTCTTCGCGATAGATCAACTCCCATTGAAGCGTTTGACTTGGCTGGTCGTCGGTCGGTGGGCGGATGACAATCCCCACGTCGACGGCCCCTTCTGCAACTCGACCACGCAGCCCTTCTGTCTCGATAAGCTTGATGTTGGGTTCCTGCGCAGCTCCCGGCAAGACAGGATAATTCTCCCTTCCGGCGGCTGGTCGAGTCGCGACCTCGCCTCGGCTATTGAGTATCGCCTCACCCTTGGAGAGATAGTGACTCAATGTCTCGGCTGCAGCCTCGGATTCAACTCCGACATAGACCTCGATCTCAGAGGCCGATTGCGGTGAGTTTGTCAGGAATCTGGCAAATATCATGTACAACAGAATGTTGACAAGCAGCGGCATGAACACGAGTGTGATGATCGTTCGACGGTCACGAAGAATCTCCCGCAACTCTTTCAAGCACAGCCGACCTAACCGGCCAACGGTGGTTCGCTGGATGCGCACCAGAGCAGCTGAGTTCGGCGTTGTCGCTTCGTTGCCGTTGGTTTCGGGCTGGCTATTCATGTGGAGCTCGCAATGCGCCGAACGGCGGTCGTGCGTTCAATCCGTCATCTCGATGGCAAACAGAGGATCGGGATCGGCCATTGCCTGTTGGTCGCGTTTCAAGAAACTTAGGAACATCTCGACCAATGTCTCGCAGCCGGTCGCGGACCGCAATTCATCAAGTGTCCCTTCGTGCAACAAGCGGCCTTGATGCAACAGGCCAAAGCGGTCGCACAGACGCTGCGCTTCGTCCAGCCGATGCGTGCTAACCATAACTGCCTTTCCCTGTTCGCGCAACAGATCGATGTAATCGAAGACGACCTCGCTGCCGATCACATCGAGACCGCGCGTGGGTTCGTCCAACAGCATCACGGGAGGATCGTGGATCAAGGCGCGAACCAACGTCACGCGTTGGCGTTGCCCCGTACTCAAATAAGCGCAACGGCGATCCAGAAGACCGTCAATCTCCATAATCTGGCTCAAGCGTTCCAAGCGTTCTTTTGCCGTTACGGTTGGAACGCCGTACAGGTCGGCAAAAAACAGCAACATTTCGCGCACCGACAGCCAGGGATAAACGCCGTCGCTGGCGGATACCAGGCCCAGTCGCGACTTAACCTCGTCAGGTGCCTTGGAAGTCCGATAGCCCCCAACCTCGGCATACCCCGAATCGGGTGTGAGCAAGCCGATGATCATTCGGAGCGTAGTCGTCTTGCCGGCTCCGTTGGGGCCGAGCAAGCCGTAAACTTCGCCCTTAGCTACGGAAAACGACAGACCGTCGACGGCCAGAATCTTCTGACCACCCGATTCAAATCGTTTCACGAGTTGGCAGACTTCGATCATATGTGGGCGAATTGTAGAGCCACATTGGAAAGAGGCAACGCGCCTTATCCAGGAAAGATGGTCATTAGCCGCTGAATGTTGTCCGTCATGACCTGGAAATAGTCCTCGGCGGGCTGATTCCCACAAGGTTCAAACACAATGCAAGTCACACCGATCGCAGCCAGTCTTTCGGCGGTTTCGGGTCGGGGGGCTGCTTCCCATAACATCCACTTCGACGGATGCGATTCGAGCAACTGGGAGATTGACTCCCATTCTTTGGCCTCGGGCACTTCATCCGGTTCCCAGTGCACGCTCTTCATGTTCCAGCCACACCGACGTGCCAAGTACTGATACACGGGGTGCGAAGCCAACAAGGGTTCGTCCTGATAATGCGTGGCGACCTCTTCCAACTGCTGATCCAACAGTTCGAGTTTCGCTTGGAGCTGACGAAAGTTCGTGTCCAGTGTTTGCTCGCTCGCCGGAAGCAGTTCGACGAGCGATTCGTGAACGCGTTGGGCCTGCAACATGGCCAGCTGCGGATCGAGCCAGGTGGTGAAGGCGAAGCCTTGATGCGAATGGTCACCACCCGGGCCATGACTGTGAACCACGCCATCGTCAAAGCGAATCAGCTTATCCGCAAACGACTTTGCCGTGTCCACCAGACGCGAATCGGGCAGCGAGACCTGTTGTGTCCACCTGGCGTACCCAGCCCCGTTCAAGAATATCAAGTCCGCCTGTTGAAACTGTGCAACGGTGGCATCATCCGGTTTCCAAAATGCAGGATCCACCTCCGGTGGGACGGGAAACTCGACGTCGACCAGCTCGCCCCCAATGCGTCTGGCGAAATACTCAAGCGGGTAGTTGACGACAAAGACTTTGGGCTTCCCCTGCCTGGCTGACGGATTGCTTCCGGCAGAATAATCGCCGCTGGATGTCGACACGGGTCTGCAAGCAAC
>JASLRF010000126.1 GCA_030744095.1 Pirellulaceae bacterium
TGGTGAAAGTCGGTGGACCACTTCACCGCGCGGATATCTACGCGCCATACTGGCATTCATCCGTCATACGCGACGGTCGTGCTCGCCCGGCTCCCGTGCCTACGCTCTACAACGAAACATTGTACCCGGGAATGTCAAAAAGCAACTCGCTCTAGTCAACTCGACGGTAACGGATGATCGTCGCACTTGGCCGATCCTCGTTGGCAACTGGCAAGCCGATCTTGGCCAGGTCATGCCCTGTCATTTCGGATGTTCCCGGCGTGTCGATGTCGTCCAACTCGTACCGCCCCTTCGGCTCAAGTCCGTGCAGCCGCAATCGAGCTGACTCGTAGATGCTCTCCTTGCGGCGAAACACCTGCACGACTCCGCCATCTAAATCAACTCGATGGAACTGCCACGCAATCCACACGCCTTCGTCCAGGCTGTATGGAGTGAGCGGATAGAAGTCACCCAGCATATAGGGTGCGACGCTGCGCCAATCGTCTTCCAAGCGACGATAAATCTCCCAGTCAATGTCGTTGCGCCGAACATCAGCGCAGAATCCAAACGCCGGACAGAAGTAACTCCGCGCTGCGTAGAGCGGTGATTGCTTTGTGTAGTACGTACCAGTTCCGAAATAGGGAAGCCAGGCAGCCAGTCCGTAGGTGTGGCATTGGTTTCCCGGCGCGAAACTCGGGTCACCATTGAACGACTGGTAGTCGCTTCGTAACAACGGCACGGCGCGACGCATCGTTTCCAGATCATTGCGACGCCCGCCAGACGCACATGAATCGATCAGCATGCCCGGGTGCCGACGACGCAACTCGTCCCAATACGCCAGGTAGCCTTCGACGTGGCGAATCTCGGTGAGGCCTTGCCGATCTTCGGCATCGGCGGCCCGCCAGTAGCCTAGCGGGTCCATGTTGAAATCCTGGCGATAAAGGTCGATCCCCTGTTCGACTATCAACTTGTCGATATGGTCGACCAACCAGGCTCGAGCTTCCGAGTTTCCCAGATTAAGTAACTTCTGGCCGCCATCGTTGCCGAGCAACCAATCTGAACGTTGTTCGTATAGCCAAGTGCCCGGCGCAACTCGTTCCGGTTCGAACCACAAGATCAGCTTGCTACCTTTCGAATGTGCGTGATCGCTGATTGCGCGAAGGCCGCGTGGAAAACGGGTGCGATCAACTTCCCAGGTACCGACAACCGGCCATGCATCACACGGATACCACCCGGCGTCCATCCACCAATAGTCCAGTTTGACTCCATGGCTGGCAAACGTATCGATGAACCGAAGTTCGTCCTTCTCGTTACATTTGAGTCCAGGAAAGAACCCACCGCTGCAGGACGTGAACATGGGGTCCGGCACCGCGCCGTTGGTGCGCGGAACGTTATGCGACAGCATCCAACGTCGCCACAGATTCTGTGCCTCCAGTCGCTCCCCTCGACAGAATTGCAGCACGACAAGCGGCGTGCGGATCTCCTCACCGGCGTGCAGTGTGAAGTGGGTGAGTTCCTGGCCAGCCTGTATGCGCAACGAGTCCTGTTGATCACGAGCGAAACTTGCAGCCCATTGCCCCGGCCAGGCAACGACCGCGATCAGCCCTACCTTTCCCCAGCGGACGTGATAGTAGGGCCACTGACCGTTGGTGCTGCGTCCGCCGGCCGGTGCGAACTTCTCTTCTGCGCCGGGGCCAAGTTCCGTGGTCAGCGGTTCGAAGCTGTCGGGAGTACACGAGTCGCCTCGATTATGATGGAGTACGTACTCATTTCCCGGCGGGCGTTGCAGACGCAGATCCAATGCCTGGATATTCTGCACGATTGGCGTATCTGTGTTGCCAGCGTTCTTGAAATAGAGCGTCCATTCAACGGTGGGGAAATCGTGATATTCGGTCGCGACGCACCGAATGACCAGGCCAGGTGAAGGCTCTGCGTAGGTGACCACGTGTTCGGTTCGCTGGTCATCGATCTTGCGTGACGAGCGTTTGATTTTCCAGCCGGGCAGGAACTCGGCGGAGGGTCGGCCACCGTAGTTGAAGGAAAACGGCGGCTCGTTTGAATGATTGCCGCGTTGAACATTCACCATCGGCAATTCGTCCAACCAGATCGTCTTGCCATTTGCGAGCACAACCTTTGCATCGGCCCAGTCCGCCTGATCGCAAGAGATCTGGTCACCGCTGTCACTCACCGCCAACACGAATTCCGTGACGCCGTCCAAATTGACCGTCACGGGCACAGCTGCCATGCCCTCGGTTATCTTTTCCGAACAGTACTGTTGGGCGTCGTCAATGCTCAGCGAGAACACGACGCTGCCACGCCCGGGTTGCGTGTTGGAGTTGCTATCAACACCCACACGAGCCAAAAAGGTCTTGCCAGGCGATGGTAGCCTCACCAGGATCTTACTCGCAGCGTGACAATAGAAGCCGCGTTCGAATGTCTCGTCATCGATTCGTAACGGCCCGTCCCCTCGACCGTTCTTCTGTACTGTGCCGTAGTTGGCCACGACGGTCAGGCCAGACCCCGGTAACTCCCACTTGCTTTGTCCCTGGAGCTTGGCCGCCACCCAACGCCGCGTCTCGGCCAATTCGTCACCGCGGTTCGACTCAGCGGCCGGAGCCGACGGCAGACCACACGACCATCCCACCAGGAGCAAAGACCAGCCAAAAAGGTACCTGAATCGTCGTCCGCCCGGTGTTCCCGCACTTGTTCTCATGACTTGTCTCCCGAAGTTGAGCCTCTGGTGAGATGTTGCCGGTGGAATGTCGCTTTGTGTGGCAGCGCCGCAGCCTGGTTGATTGTGAAAGGATAGGAAATTTGATTTCCCAGCCACAGAGTTGATCGTACCAGGAGCAAATGGTGATTCAAGGGACCTTGCCCGCCGGCCGCTGTTTGGCGGTTCGGAGGCGAGGTTGGCGACCTGTCGGGCCGCAAACTACGGGTAGATCCCTCGGCTGGCACGCACCATCTCCGTGGCAGCGTGCGTCCGTGCGTGTCAAAAGATGGCAAGGAAGGTGTCCATGTCCACGAAGGTCAGTTCGCCTGCCTGGTCAGAAGATCCCGTCGACGGACACACGCTTGCGGGCGGCGCCGGCCGCCAAGTCCTGCTCTGGGATTGCAAGACAAAAGAGATCATCAAGACATTCTCTGGACACCAAGCACTCGTTACTTCACTCAAGTTCTCGCCTGGAGGAGAAAAATTGGCGTCCGGCAGTAAAGATCAGACCGTCCGGGTTTGGGATGTGGCTAGCGGCCAACTCCAAATGACGCTGACAGGACACATTTGGCCGGTTGGCTGCCTTGGTGCATATTAGGAGCATGCCATGAGCCATTTCAAACGCAGTCAACGCAAGTATGTGAAGAAGACCTATCGAGTGCTGAATTGGCACGAATATGAGGCAGGCCTACGCGAGCGCG
>JASLRF010000127.1 GCA_030744095.1 Pirellulaceae bacterium
TACCTCACACTGGGCCAGCCAGCGCCTACACTGTCCGGCGGCGAAGCCCAACGTGTCAAACTAGCCGCCGAACTGTCGCGACCAGACACCGGTCGCACACTGTATTTGCTTGACGAACCTACGACCGGTTTGCACTTTGACGACCTTACCAAACTGCTTGAAGTGCTCCACCGCCTCGTTGATGTCGGAAATACCGTTGTCGTGATTGAACACAACACAGATGTCTGCAAACAGGCTGACTGGATCATCGACATGGGGCCCGAGGCAGGTGCTGACGGTGGACAGCTTGTGGCCGCAGGAACGCCTGAGATGATTGTCGCACAGGAAGCTGCTCGAGTCGCGCACGGCAAGAAAAAGAAGATCGCCAAAGGTCGGGCAAAGAAGACAACCGTTGCCGACGACAGCGTGGGCCTGGGAGTGACGACCGATCTGGTGTCGTACACGGCTCAGGCGCTGCAGCCTGTTTTGGCAGCCGGACCGTACCGGCCGCGGGTTCCGTATGATCCCGAGGCCGTGGAAAACAAGCGGAAAGGCGACATGGACATTACGGAGATCGGACGCGAAGCCAAGATGCCATGGGAGTCCGACGGTCGTGGTTGGCACACCCGCGACCGTGTCGACCGGAAAGGGAACCCCGTCAAATGGGACGGCGAGGCGTTGGCCCGTGTGATCGATCGGATCCACGAACTGGGCGAGTTCAGTGACACCGACTGGAACGCACGTAGCGTGGTCGAAATTGCCGCCACGACAAAGAGTCACGGCTGGTTCTTTCACGCGATCACCGGTGAGACTTGGCTCTTGAAACTGAAGTTCCGTGTCCATCGCGGCACCTTCAAGCGACAGGAATTGGTCAAGCGGATCAAATTGAAGACACTGAACGAAATGGACGAACTGCCAATTTATAGCAACGAGCCGCGGATCAAGGTCCGATCCGCGCGCGGCCCCTGGCAGGAAGTCGAAGTCCGAGTTGCCCATTTGAAGGAGATTGACACACTCGAGTTTTGGGGGTTCTTGGATCTGGCGGTTAGCAGCTTCTTTCGCCATACCGAGCGTGTCGAGCAGAACTTGGACGACCACACGCCGTGGAAGAAGCTGGGACAAAAGTGGCATTTCATGCGAAAGGGTTTTCCGCCGGGAAAACGCGTTCGGTGGGATACGGAAGTCTTGGAGGAGCTGTTTGAACTTCTCCAAGAAGTTGCGCCCCAATGCAGTTTCCTTTGGAATAACCAGGTGGTCGTGCGGGTGTACCTGAACGGCCACCGGAATCCGTGGGCCGGAATTGTGACCAAGAAACCGGAAGCACTGTCGCTGGGACTGACCGGCCCTAAGGGTGGGGTTGCCCTGGGACGAATTGCCGAGTTGGGTATTGCCCCGGAAATCGACCAAACTCGCGATGACTACGATGTGGTGAAGCTCCGTTTCCGCAATGTTGAAGAACTGCATCGCGGTGATCTGGCTGGATTTCTTCGAGAACACATCGCCCTGCTGCAAACTGCAAACGCATAGATGACATTTTTACACGACCTCGTTCCCAGGCACTCCGCCTGGCGACAAGATGATAGTCATTGTTCGCTCCACGAACATTACGTAATCGCGAAGAACGAAACGAAACAAGGTTCGACCCATGACCAATCGTCTGCTGGCCCCGACATTCTTGTTTCGATTTTCCGCGCCGCTACGGTTTCGCAAGATCATCTGGTCCGCGCAAGGCGCCGCGTTGGAAGCAGCGTATACGCTACCGAGCTTTGGCGAATTGGAGGGACGCCCATTGTTCGCCGATGTGCGGGCAGCCTGGAACAAGACTGGTATCGCATTTTCTGTCGAGGTGGTGGGCAAGAAACAGGCTCCCTGGTGCCGCGAGTCGCGTTTGGAAGACAGTGACGGCTTCCAGGTTTGGATTGATTCGCGAGACGCCCATAACATCCATCGGGCCAGCCGCTTCTGTCATCGCTTTGCGTTTCTGCCGGCCGGCGGCGGCCGATCTTTGAACGAACCCGTCGCAGCCATGGCGTCGATCAGTCGAGCCAAAGAAGAGCCCAAGCCAGTCAGCCCCGAGCAGTTTGAGGTGACTTGCAAGCGCCGCAACGACGGGTATCATCTGCAAGCCTTCGTGCCCACCGACGCCATTACAGGATTCGATCCCGACGAACATCCGCGGCTCGGATTCACGTATGCCGTCGTCGATCGGGAGCTTGGCTGGCAGACCTTCAGCGTCGGTCCCGAATTTCCGTTTGTCGAAGATCCTAGTCTATGGGGATCGCTCGAATTAACCGACGCGGACGCGAGATGAAATCGCCAGCCAATCAGGTCGACTGTTACGACTATCCGCAATACTGGGATCTCGCGTTTCGTTCGGAAACGCAACGGGAAGCCGATTTCATTGAAGCCGCCGCACAGAAATACTGCGATTTCCCAGTTCGGCGGTTGTTGGAGCCTGGCTGCGGCGGCGGACGATTGGTGATCGAAATGGCCGCGCGCGGTTTTGACATGACCGGTTACGATTTGAACGAACGGACGATCAAGTACGTCTGGCGGCGACTTGCCCGACGCGATCTTCATGCCAGCGTCTTCGTGGGGGACATGACTGCTGTCCATATGATGCGGCCCGTCGATGCGGCCTTCAATACGCTCAACACATTTCGCCACTTGACTAGCGAAGACGATGCGCGCAAGCATCTGGAGCTGACTGCCGAGTCACTTCGACGGGGCGGCATTTATGTGTTGGGCTTTCACCTGTTGCCGCCGGACGCCGAGGAAACGTGCATCGAACGTTGGTCGGCCAGGCACGGTACAACGCGGGTTGCCGTCACGCTTCGGGTACTGGACTTTGATCGACGACGCCGAATCGAAGTAATTCGCTTTTCCCTGCGAGTACGCAGCGGCAAACGCGACCTGCGGATCGCAGCGGATTACGAATATCGGATCTACCAAGCCTATCAATTCCGCCGCCTGCTCGACACCGTACCCCAGTTCGAACTGTGTGATGTGTACGATTTTTGGTACGACATCGACGATCCTCTGAGATTGGACAACAACCTGGGCGATGCTGTCTTCGTCTTGCGTCGACGATAGGCGGCGTTATCGAACCACCGTGGTGCCGTTTTCCGCGGGCACCGTCCCTGCGACAACACGGTTTGGACCCAAAGACACGCCGATCCAACCGTCCGCGATCACAAACTGATTCACGTTCAAGTCGGCGATAGCGGGATGCTCCGCGAGTTTTCTGTTGATGATGTTGAATGGTTGCTTCTTCGATAAGGCTCGGCTAAAAATCGTACGCAGGGCAATTTGATCACCAAAGCTCAATCGTTTGCCGATTAGCTGAATGACACCGTCGCGAACGAGATTCGCGTGCAAGCGCGTCGAATCGGGAAGGTATTCTGCGCGAACTTCGAAATGACGCCAGGAGTTTCGTCGATTCTTCAGTTCGGCGATTTTCAAGAAAAGCGTCAACTTGCCTTTGTCGCAATGAACTCGTACCGAGTTCACCTCCGCAAACTGCACGGTAATATTCTCAGGAATGTCATCGGGCACTTCCAGGTCAGATCGATCGAAGGCATCAGCCAAATCGCGATAGAGTTGACGCAGCTTGGTTCGCCTGCCGTCCAATCGTAGTTTTTCGAGCGTGTTGTTGAGCATCGTTTCGTGAACCTGCACGCTCAACATGCTATCCGATGGTGCCTGAGGTCGCGGCGTGAAAGCAGCCAGATGATTCT